>JAKAGP010000018.1 GCA_021825785.1 Nitrospirota bacterium | reverse complement strand
TCATAAAGCGCCTTGACGACGGAATCGAGTTTTTTGGCCTGATCGCCGCTTATGGCGGCCGTGCCCAGGGGGAACTCCACGTGGCTCAAGTCCGCTCCGCCTCCGAATATCCTGCTCAGAAGGGTAAAGGGCGATGTGGCCGCCTTTACGAGAATATTCACAAGTACTTTAAGGATGACCCGGCCCAGGCTGAACTTCGGGTCGTTTATATAGCCGGATACCGGCACATCCAGGTTTATATTCCCGTTCCTGTCTTTAAGCAGCGCGATGGCCAGCCTGACCGGCAGTTTGGTTGCAACGGGGCTTTCCACTTTTTGGCCCAGGGTGAGCTGGTCTAAAAAGATATGGTTCCGGGCGTCGAGCTTTTGTTTCACAATGAGGTACTGCATGGAAAGGAAGAGTTTACCCTTCCTGATCGTGTAGCCGATATGTCTTCCTGAATACGGCGTGAGGGAGCTCAGGTCCATGTCCTTGAAGTCCACCTTCAGGTCCACAAACAGGTCTTTCCTCAACGGGTTTATCTTGCCGGTTATCTCAAGCGGGGCGTAATTGTCCAGCTTCCCTATTAGGTCCACGTCAGCCATTGAGCTCTCAACCGAAGAGAGCCCGGATATGCGGCCGCCTATCTCAAGCAGGTTGGCCGAATAATTGGGCTGGATATGCCTGTCAGAGAAGTTGATGGTCCCGCCCTGCAGCGTCACGGTATCTATCCGGATATTCTCCGGTCCCGGAGCCTTGGCAGCCTGTTGAACGGCAGGCCTGGGGGCGTTGCCGGCCTGTCCCCGCGGCGTGAGTCCGGCGGCGGCCCGTTTCAAAAAAATACCGCGCAGGTTGATGGCGCCGTTTTGCTCAATGATGAGGCGTGAATAAAAGCGGGTCAGGGCAACATTGTCTATGTGGAGGCTGAGAGGGCTGTAACTTGCGGACAGTCCCCCCAGATGAAGGGTATCCCAGTTAAGAAATTCGTCACCCTTTTCTTTGTCCAGAGACGCGAAATGCAAAAGGGAGGCCGCCCCTTTGTAGGACGCGGCCACTTTTCCTCCGGCGTACCGGAGGCGGATATCTCCCGAAGTGGAAACAGCCCCGCTTGTCACGAGTAGCTTGACCCTGTTTGTGAAATAGGGCAGGAAGGGAATGATATCCAACCCCTTGAGAGAGAGCCTTGCCCGGAGAGTAACCGGGTTGATGCCCGCCTTTCCCCTTAAATTCAATCTCCCGCTGCGGCCCAACCTGCACCTGAGCGAGACGCTGCTCCTGCTGCCCCTGGCAGTCGATATGTTTTTGCCCTCAAGGGTGATGCGGCTTACGGAGTAGCTCACGGGCGAAGGGGGCGCCATGTCCGCCACCTTCACCGCAAGATCACGGACAGAGACCTTTTTCATGGTTATGCGCCAGGCGCGCGGTGTGACGGCCTTGTCCCGTCTTTCCGGCACGGCATGGCCTTTTGGAGGCCTGGCCAGGAGACCCCCCAGATTTAGAGTGCCGTTCTTGCGGCGCTCAACCGCAACCAGACCCCTTTCAGTTTCAACCCGGCCGATGACCAGCGACCTTTTAAGGAGGTCCGCATCCGCCCCCTTAATGGAAAAAACCGGCATACTCAGAAAGTCCTTTTTTTCGTCCCGTCTTTTCAGTTTCAGGCCGTCCAGGTTTATGGCCAAGCCCCGAAGGCGCGCCTCTCCCCCGGCGCCCGCATAGGAAAAGCGGGAGGTCAACCCCAGCCGCCCTCCGGCGATATTAAACAGCATCATCTTCCTGTAGAAAGGCTCATATTTTTTCAGGGTCACATGCTCCAGCTCGATCTGCCCGTCCGCGGCAAGCGGCGCGACAGAAAGATTACCGGTCATCTTGAGCGATTCTCCCGCCTCTGTCTCCAGCGACAGTTCCACCGCCGATCTTTTGCCGGAAGCGGTAGTAAAATGGCTTACCTTCACATCCAAGGGCTCTATCGCCGTTCTAAAGAACCTGCCGTGCGCCCTGTCCGTAAAGACCAGCTTCCCGCCGCTTATGGCCATCTCATCCGCGTATATGAGCGGCAATGTTTTTTTGTTTCTCTTTTCCTTTTTCTTTTCCTCTTGCGGAATTTGCGTTTTACCCTTTTCCCAGGTCAGAAGCGCCGATACATTCATCCTGCCCTCCCGGCTCCGTACAATATTGACTTCCGGAGACATGAGGTCCAGCTTTGAGAGGTGCAATGTCCTTGAAAACAGCTCTGAGGAAATGATGGACATGCCTGCCAGAGGGAAATATGCGATGGGCCTGCCGTTTCCGTCTTCCACCCTCAGTTTTTTAAGAGATATATCGCCGGAGAGGCCAAGAGACGGGGCGCGGTTTATATACTGTACATAGGTGACATGGGCGTTTAAATTCAGATAGCCCGAAGGGACTCGGAAATCCATCCTGAACGGCACATAGGAGAGATAATGGGTAAGGTCAAGGTCCTTTATGTGCAGATCGAGCGAGGTCTCCAGGGATTTCGAAAAAGGTTTTGTCTTGCCCTTGAATGATACCCTGACATTGTTGACCATGGCGGAAACGGAGGGCTGCACATAGATATCCGTGTAATAGGGTATGTTTGAGATAAAGGGGATGGACACGTTCAGGCCCCGCACAGTATGCCGCGCATGTTTGGGGCCGTCAAAAAAATCGGCGCTCCCGTTCACTACCTGGATATTGTTCACCGAAAATCTCATGGGCGCGGAGGCAGGTTTCTGTTTTTTTTGTCCCTTTTTAAGGAGGTCCGAGAAGTTATAGAGCAGGTCCTGGTTGCGCCTGATATCCAGGTAGGGCCCCACCATCCGGAGCTCGCTTATGACCAGGGCGCGCTTCAAAAGGGAGACGCTCTGCAGATTCACATAAAGCTTGTCGAAGGATAAAAATGTTTCCCTGCCGGTTCTCTCCTTCACGTTGAGGCCACGGACCGTCACCGAAAGCACGAAGGGGTTCACCTCTATCTGCTGTATGGCGACCTGCCGATGCAGCCGTCCCGAAAGTTTTTTGGTGAGGTAGGATTTAAGGACCGGGGGCAGGATTAAAAAACCTGTTATCGAATAGACAAAAAGAAACGCCAGGAGGGCCGCAACAGCCTTTTTTAAGAACGGCGAAGGCCGCAGCCGCCGCCATCTGCCAGCGTCCATCCCCATCTGTCTTCACCTTTCCCAGCGTTTTTTTTCAGTATAGCTTGCAATGAAGGACTCTACAAATATATTCTATCAGCCATTTGCAGAAGGCCGTCCGATGGGCTTTTCAGTAAAACTTGTGGATTTGTATGGGCCTCGTTTACAATAAGCACGCAATGTCTGGGCCCCCCTGTATGAAGATAAAAACATACGTAGATAAAAACATATGAAGATAAAAAACACACTAGTTGTTCTGGAAACAGAAAAATGTTAAGCGGGCTGAACCTGGAACAGAAAGCCGCCGTAGAGCACTTCGGCCAACCCCTGCTGCTCCTGGCCGGAGCGGGAAGCGGCAAAACAAAGGTCCTTACGCACAAGATAGGCTATCTCATCAGGGAGAAGAGCATAAAGCCGCACCGGATACTCGCCATCACATTCACAAAGAAGGCCGCCCAGGAAATGGCGGACCGTGTTGAGAGGATGCTTGCGATCAAGCCTCGCTCCATCAGCACATTCCACTCGTTTTGTGTCCGGGTTCTAAGGGAGGATATCGCAGCACTCGGAAGGAAATTCGACACTAAGTTTATCATCTACGACCAGACGGACAGCAAAAAAGCCCTGAAAGACATACTGAAGCGGTTCAATATCAGCCCCAAGGAATTGGATGCCGTCCAGAAGACCATCTCCAAAGCGAAGCAGGCATACAGGGGCGGCATTGTTGAATACATCCTGGCCTTGCCTTTTCCCCAGAACCAGTATGCGGAGGCCGCAAACACCTATCAACGGGAACTTGAACAGTCTAACGCCCTGGACTACGATGATCTTATCCACCACACCACTCACCTCTTTGTCACCAGGCCCGAGGTGCGCGGCAAATGGCAGGACCGCTACGATTTTTTCATGGTGGACGAGTTTCAGGACACCAACGAGATACAGTACTCCCTTATAAAACTGCTTTCCGCCAGGAACAGGGACAACATTTTCGTGGTCGGGGACCCCTTCCAGACCATCTATACATGGAGAGGGGCCGTCCCGGAGAATATCCTTAAATTTGGCCGGGAGTTCAACGCCACGGAGATGCGGCTCGAAAAGAACTACAGGTCAACCAGGAAGATCCTCGATGTCGCCAATATCGTCATCGGAAAGGTGGACCGTATTTGGGCGGACAAAGTGCTTACGCTTCGCACCGACAAGGAAGAAGAGGGGGAAGTGGAGTACTGCAAGGCCGCGGAGCATGACGAGGAAAACAGGCGTATAGCAAAAAAGATAATGGAGCTCGCCTCGACAAAGACACGCTCATATGCGGATATGGCCGTCCTTATCCGCATGAGTTTCCTTTCCCGCGGGCTCGAAAGCAGCTTCATGCAGTACGGAATCCCTTATGAGATCGTCAGGGGCCTGGCGTTTTACGAACGGGCCGAGGTAAAGGATCTGCTTTGCTACCTGAGGCTAATGTCCAACACCAGGGACAGGGCGGCCTTCGACAGGGTCGTCAACACGCCTTCGCGGGGTATCGGCAAAAAAGCGGTCGAGGTGATCACCGGGAATTTTAAAACCGACTGGATACAGGCCTTGCAAGACGCCGGGTTTTCCGCAAGGCAAAGGGTCAGCGCGAACGCGCTCATAAGTTTGATCATGAAATATGGGGCCATGGTGGAAGAAAAACCATACACTGTGCTGATGGGCCTGATACAGGGGCTGAACTACCTGGAATATGTGAAGGAGCAATACAAGGAAGACCACGAGGAGCGCATAGAAAATATTTCTGAACTCTGCAACGTGCTGCTTTCAATTGAGACGAAGGGGAAAACCTTCTCCGAGTTCATGGAAGACAATCTTCTTGCCTCGGACCAGGATAGGATCAGCATGGGAGAAAGCGTGAAGATAATGACGGTACATGCCGCAAAAGGGCTTGAATGGCCCATTGTCTTCTTGCCAGCATTGGAGGAGGGGATATTCCCCTCCGAGAGGTCCCTTGAGAGCGGCGCCGCACTGGAAGAGGAAAGGAGGCTCTTTTATGTGGCCTGCACAAGGGCCAAGGAAGGCCTCTACCTTTCATCCGCCGGTTACAGAATGAAGTTCGGCAGGACGTCCCAGATGCTGCCATCCCGTTATATAGGCGAGATAAAGGAAAGCTATTTCTCTTTTGGGAGCGACTCCAGCAGCTCCCATCTTTGATATCCGGCCGCGATCTCTTTTTCCAGTTCCAGGATCCTTGCCTTTGCCGCCGGGATCGTGCTTCCGTCCTTTCGGTAGAATTCAGGGTCTGCAAGGGCCTCATAGAGCCGGGCGCGCTCGGACTCCATGGATTCTATCAGTGCGGGCAGGGCTTCAAGCTCCTTGTTCTCCTTGAATGTCAGGATGCGCGGACGCGCCGCCTGCTTTGGCAGGGGCCTTTTTGTTTCCGGCGGTGCCGTTTCTTTTTCCTTGACCCTTCCGGGCGATGACTTCCGGGGACCGCGCTGCAAAAGCCAGTCGTCATATCCCCCGGCGTATTCCGCCAGGCTTCCACCGCCTTCAAATACTATGGTGCTCGTAACGACATTGTTTAAAAACTCGCGGTCATGGCTAACGAGAAAAACAGTGCCTTTGTATTCAATCAGCAGCTCCTCAAGGAGTTCCAGCGTGTCGCTGTCGAGGTCATTGGCAGGCTCATCCATCACCAGCACGTTAGAGGGTTTTGTGAAGAGCTTTGCCAGGAGGGCCCGGTTCCGCTCTCCGCCCGACAATAGCCTTACAGGCAGGCGGAGCCGCTCCGGGGGAAAGAGGAAATCCTCCAGATAGCCTACTATGTGCCTTGTCCTGCCGTTGACCGTTACCGTGCCGCTTCCGCCGCCCACGTTTTCAACGACCGATCTTTCATTGTCCAGCTGCGCCCTGTGCTGGTCAAAGTAGGCCACCTCAAGGCGGGTCCCCATTCGCACCGAGCCCTCAGAAGGCGGCAGCACGCCAAGGAGAATGTTCAGCAACGTGGTCTTTCCCGCGCCATTGGGGCCGATAATGCCGATCTTGTCCCCGCGCGTCACTATGGTGGAGAAATCGCGTATCAGGGAGCGGCCTTCGCAGTCATAACTGATCCCCTTTGCCTCGATCACCAGCTTGCCGGACCTTTCGGCCTCGTTCAGCCGCATTACGGCGCTGCCTGCCTGCTCGCGCCGGGCCAGGCGCTCCTTCCGCATCTCCTGCAATGCCCTCACCCGGCCTTCATTGCGTGTGCGCCGGGCCTTTATCCCCTGCCGTATCCACGCCTCTTCCTTGCCAAGTTTCTTGTCAAAAAGCGCGTTGTGCGCGGCCTCGGCATCGAGTTCCGACTGTCTTCTGTCCAGGTAGGTTTTGTAATCACCGGGCCAACTGGTGACCCGCCCCCGGTCCAACTCGAGTATGCGGGTCGCAAGGGCCTGGAGAAACCTCCGGTCGTGGGTTATAAAGAGCAGGGCGCCGCGGAAATCCAGCAGAAATTTCTCAAGCCATTCAATGGATTCGATATCCAGATGGTTCGTGGGTTCATCGAGCAGCAGCAGGCCCGGCTCGCTTACGAGCGCCCTTGCCAGCAGCACTCTTCTTTTGTAGCCTCCTGAGAGACCTGAAAAAGAGACATCGGGGTTCAATCTTAAACGGGAAAGGACGCTCTCGACCCTGTGCCTTGCCTGTCCGCCGCCTGAGACCACCTCAAAGACGGTCCCGGGGAGGTCCTGCGGTACTTCCTGTTCCAGAAAGCCGGTTGCCGTATCGCGCTGCCATATGACCTCGCCTTCATCAGGGGAAAGCGCTCCGCTTATGACCTTTAAAAGGGTTGATTTGCCCGCCCCGTTCCTGCCGGCCAGGCAGACCCGCTCCCCGCGTTCGATCTGCAGCCCCACCCCGCCAAATAGCTCATGGGCGCCAAACGCGAGCCTCACCCCCTGCAAACTCACTAATGCCAAATTTCACCTCGAATCAAAAGTAAGCGGCGCCTAAAAAGATGAAGACTTTTTCAGTAGAATTTGTTATCCGGGTACCGCGAAAAAACAGAGTCCATGCCGTATTGTTTAGGCATTTATTATAACGGAATGACATCATCACCTGCCCGAGGGGGGATAAAAGTGCCGCGGACCGGCCCATCAGGCCCGGTTGTCTTTTTCCAATAGTGAGGCGTATATGGATTCGGTTTTTGATGATGGCCGGATGTTCAATACCGCCGCCAATCTGGAGCGGCAACGGTTGTAAACCATTATGGCCTCTGTCCTTTGCCCAAGGCGGGAAAAATACAGCATCAATTTTTGATAGAATTCCTCTGCCGCATCGTTGAGCTCTATGCCTTTGCGATATATGGAAGCCGCTTTTTCAAATTCCGCTTTCTGTTCATAAACGTTTCCCAATGCCTTGACCAGGTTAAAAAGCAGGTGGTCCAGTTTCTCCTGTCTTGAGACAGCCCAGGCTTCAAGGGCATCCAAGGGCAGGAATTTGCCTTTATATATTTTTAATGCATTCTCCAGGGGGGAAACCCCGTTAAGCGGCTGTCCCCCCATCGGCTGTCCATCTGCGCCGGAGCACAGCGCTTCAAAAGACCAGAGGTCAACCCATACGTGCCGCCGGTCCAGTCCAAGTTGCCCATCCCGCAAAAAGACCGCCTTCTCGTTTTTTAACAGCTTCCGCAGGCGGTGCAGGGTAGTATCAAAGGATTGTTGGGCCAAGTCCCCGTCGACGTCGGGCCATAAGATATCCAGCAGCTCTTTTTCGGGCACGCCTTCAGGGCCCCTCGCAGCCAGCATTTTGAGGATACCTAGGGGTTTTTTCTGCATCTTCCCGCTGAATTCCAACGGGGAATCATTTATTAATACCTGGAACCTGCCTAATGTGTATATTTTAACCGGGTACGGCCACAGGTCTGTCTCTGGCGGAGTTTTTTCTTTTTCCGGGAACAAAAAAACCCGTTTCCGTATGAGTTCCTGCACAAATTCAGTTTCGATTCCCTCCAGAAGGGCTTTCTCGCATAGCCTGGCCATCACCTGAGGACGCCACCCGTACATATTCGCCAGGCCATGTTTACGGGCCAAGGGGAAAGCCTGTTTCAGCAATGCGTTCCCTTGCATCTCATCTCCGCTTGTAAACGCCGCGTTCGCTTTGAACATAAAATACATGAATTCCCAATAGGAGCTTTTCATGCGGGTTGCGATCTCTTTGCCCGCTTCGAATTCCCGTTCAGCCCCGCTGCTGTCTCCTTTGAAATGCAGGAGCTCGGCCAGCGCAATGTGCACGGCGGCTATGGGCGGCAGGTAGCCTGTTTTGGGCATAAGCTCATTGGACAATTGCTGGTAGCTGTATGCGCCTTCGATATCTTCAGACAGGGCCGATTCCCAGCTCTTGAGGAAATAGTAAAAAGCTTGGTTCAACCGCATCATTTTTCCAAAATTCACCGACATATCAGCTAATACCGATGCCGCGGCCTTCATGTCACCTTTGCTTAAGGCCGCCGCGGCGGCATTCCCCAGGAGATGGTCGTCCCATATATGCACACCGTTTTGAGCCGATAATTTCAAGGCATGGACGGCGGTTTCAATGCAGGTATCGCAGTCCCCACAGAAAAACTCGTATAGGGCCTTTACAGCAAGCATGCTCATCAAAAAAAGGTCCGGCACGCTTTCTTTTTCTTTTGCCAGCAGACCCTTAAAAAAATTGATTATGATGCCGGCGCGGGCAAGGTCTCCTTTCCAGAGAAAGAAAACGGTTAGGTGGTTGCCTGTCATTATCTTGAGCGCAATATCTATGCTTTCCCCCGAAAAAAGGAGGTTGAATGCGCGGTCGCTAAAGGCGTCTATGTCAAACCCTTCCGGTACGTTTACCGTCAGTGAATTGAAAATATTCAGCATCACCCTGGTCTCGATCTCAGCCGAAGGGAAGGAAGGGTCCTCCTCCAGTATCTCCCTGATAATATTTAACCATGCCGCGATATCGCTGTACTCCGAGCAATGAAACGAAATCGCAACCGCTTCGGACCATGCGAGGAACATCCAGGTGCGCTCGTTTTTCTCCCTGAAAGCGGTAAAAGCCTTTTTAAAGTGGTCCCGGCTTTCCATTGGGTTTACCGCTGAAAGAGCGATCCCTTTCCAATACATAAGCACAGGGTTCCTCTCCGCCTGCGGGGCCGGCAGATATTCCAGCCATTTCCTTACAGTCTCCGTCCGCCCCTGTCTGGCAAGGAACTGGGCATTTTCAAGTATCAGGCGCTCGATCTGGTCAAAGTCTCCGGACTGAAAAAAGAGATCCACCCCGTCTTCGATCCGGGCCGAGTCAGCCAGCAGTCCGGCTGCCTTTGTCTTTATCTCCCGGAGCTCCCCGTGGCTGAAGGTCTCCCTTGCCTTTGATTGCAGGAACTCGCGGAAGAGGGGATGATACTGATAAACGGCATCCGAGCCCGGATGTTTTGTCGTGAAGAAATGCTCCCCGCTCAACCGGGACAACAGCCTGTCTGCATGAGGCAGCCCTGTAAGCTTTTCAGCCGTTAGCGGTTCTATCTGGGGGAGGAAAGAGGTCTTCAGAAGAAACCCGCGGGTCTCTCCATCTGTTTTCTCGAATACCTCCACAGCAAAATAATTGAACAGGTCCTCAGACGGCCCGATGGATTTGAGACTTTCAATTTTTCCGGAATTTTTCAGGTTTTCATTCAGAAGGACCATCCCCGCGATCCAGCCGTCCGTCTTGCTGTGTAGGGACTCAATATATTGGTCCGGAAGTTTTTCCTTACAAAACATCTCTTTTGTCTCGCTGCCGGTAAACTTCAGGTCATTCCAGCCGAACGCGGCTATCTGGCCGTTTGCGTAAAGTCTTGAAAACCGTGCCGGCAGTCCCCTGCGGCTTAACACTATTATGTTTATTCCTTCGGGCGCCATGGACAACCCGGTTTCGATTATTTCCTGAAAAACGGGCTCTTCAGGGACTTCCTGGTAATTATCCAGCACTATCGCAAAGGGCGGCTTTATCAGCCCATAGAGGCGCTCGAAATAACGCCTGGTAAAGGCCCGGACATCCAAGAGGCATTCGGGGGTAAGCAGCGGGAGAAGTTTTTGTTTTTCCTGTTTTGCGCGGTTTTTTTGCGGGACAGCCTTTTGGGCTGCCAGCCCCATATAATAGAAAAAAGTTGCCGGATCGCTGTCCCCCTGGTCCACCTGGTACCATATGGAAGGCAGCTTGATGGAATCCAGATAGCTTGCCGCAAGCGTGGTCTTTCCGGCCCCGCCGGGCGCGGACACCCATATAACCGGCTTTTGCCGCGCCTCAGAGAGCCTGCCGAAGAGCTTTCTTCTAAGCAGAACTCCTGATACCCTGGGGCGGGTTATCTTAACTGGTGAGAGGTGTTCTTTCAATCAGGAAACCCTGAACGCCAATCCGGTTAGCGAAATAGTTCAACCTGTCCCTCCCCTAAAAATATATTACAAAAAAGAATATAAAAAAACAATTTTCCCTGAGATGTAACTCTTTGAAATTGCGGCGAAAATCTTTGGCGGTCCGCGGGTTATGAAAACCTGCCCCCTGTTTTTCGGCTCCGGATGCGTAAGTGATTTGTAAGTATATGTCTGCTATAAATGGTAGCAGAGATTTATATTACTGGAAGTAAGACATGGGTGGGAACAGGGAATGCGGCATTCCGTATATGCCCTGAATGTAAATTTCCCGTTGCCCTTGTGTGTACATCCCCCCTGATGCACACCCGGGCCCCGGTAAATTCAGATCCCGGTTTTGCAAATTGGTGAGCGGCCCGCCCATAGAAACAGCTCTGGCTATAAATAAACAAGAAAGCCGGGGGCGTAATTCCTTTTTGCGATCCGAAGGCAAACAAATATGAAAAAAGCGAAGATACTGATAGTGGAAAGCGAGTCTGTAACCGCGATGAGCATAGCCCATTATCTGGAGTTATGGGGCTATGATGTCTGCGAGTATGTGTCCACCGGGGAAGATGCTCTCCGGGTGGCGGAGAGGGAGAGGCCCGATCTTGCCCTATTAAATATAAAATTGCGGGGAGAAATGAAAGGGCTGGAGCTTTCAACCCGTCTTGGAAAGTGTTTTGGCATCCCTGTGGTTTTCATTTCAGGCTATACCGGCTGCGCCGTCAGAAAACAGGCGGAGGAAGCCGGGGCGGCTGGGTATCTTGCCAAACCATTTGATTTTGCCCTTTTAAGGTCTATTCTTGAACAGGCCCTGTTCCAAAAAACAAAATAAAGGAAGCGATACCGGTAAATAAGGAATATCATGAATATTGAAAACGGCCAGACAAAAGACAAGATAATAAT
>JAKAGP010000457.1 GCA_021825785.1 Nitrospirota bacterium | reverse complement strand
CCCTGGAGCCAGTGGCCAACTGGGCCCTCCCCCAGTTTGAGGGCAAGGGCATCAAATACGAGGTGCTCTTCAACATGGAAGAGGTGGACCCCGTAAAGAAGGTGCTTAAGTCCATGGAAGGCGTGGAGATGAAATACGACCTCCTTATCACGGTCCCGCCGCACAAGGGCGCTCCGGTTATCGAGGACTCCGGCATGGGCAAGAACGGCTGGGTTGCCACCAATAAACAGACACTCAACAACGAAAGCTATACCAACGTTTATATCTGCGGCGACACCACGGACATCCCGATAAGCAAGGCGGGCTCCACTGCGCATTTTGAGGCGGACGTAATCGCCGAGCGCATCTCGTCACAGATACAGGAAGGCAGCACCTCCACCCGTTACGACGGCAAGGTTGTCTGCTTTGTTGAAACCGGCTTTGACGAAGCCACCTACGTGTGGTTCAATTATAAAAATCCGCCCAAGCCTACGCCGCCTTCCAAGATGCTCCACTGGATGAAGCTTGGCTATAACAGGCTGTACTGGCTTTCGGCCAAGGGAGTTCTGTAAGATGGAAGAGGGCAAAAACAAGGGCACGGAATTGGCAGACCGGCTGTCAGACCCGGAAACCGTTAAAGCCCTTACAAACCTGGTAGACCGTCTGACAGAACTCAGTCAAACTGGCGTGCTGGATTCCTTTTTCCAGACTGTACAGGCTGTAACTTTCATGAAGGACGGGCTTACCGACACGATGGTCAACAAGAACGCGGCCATGGCCTCTACTCTTGGCGAGATCGCGTCGGAGGCGGCTAGCCCTGAGATACTGGACACGGTGAGAGAGGTCAAGAAAATCCACCGTGCCGGTAAAGTGAAGGACCTTTTCGATCTCACCGACACAATCGCATTCATGCTGAATTCCACCACGGAGAAGATGATCGAAAGGAACGCCGTGGTAATGGAGAAGCTGTATGCCATGGCCGATGAGGCGGCGGCCCCTGAAACACTGGCGGCCCTGAAGACGCTCAAGGAACTTCAGCGGTCGGGCAATCTGGACAAGCTGGCGGAAGCCGCGTATATGATTTCGTTTATGACCAACGCCGCTACCGACAGCATGGTTCAGAGGATGGCGTCTTTCGTCTCCGCCTTTGTGGAGGAGGTCAGCACGCCGGATGTTACCGACATTTTAAGAAACACAACCAAGTGCGTCCTTAGCACCATTGCCCAGTTCTCGCATGAGCCGCCCAAGAAAGGGCTTGGCAATGTTATATCCACCATGCGGGACCCGGAGGTGCAGAAGGGCATGATATTCATGGCCACGCTGGCCAAGAACATGCAGAAATGCATGCTGGAAGCTTATTCCAGCAACCATCTGCAGACCAGGCTTTCGAAACAGGAATAAAGGAGGAATAACAGCAGAAAGATGAACCTGGGCATTGTAATTACTCAAACGGCCCACGCCAAAAAGATAATAGAGCTGACGCAGGCCGCCGTTAAAAAAGGGCACAGCGTCAATATATTCATGACGGATGACGGCATCTACCTTGTGAAGAACTCGGCGGTTGCCGGCTTGAGGAAACTCGATAATGTAGAGATGAGCCTGTGCAATTACAGCGCTCAGGGCAGAAACCTGGCCAGTGAAGAGGTGCCGGAAGGCATCACAAACGGTACGCAGTATCAGAACTCGCTTATCCACAACGAATGCGACAAAGTGCTGATCTTTTAAGGAGAGAGCAATGGCAAGGAAAGTAGCTGTTTTGGTAAGAGACCGGCAGAGCGAAGCTTTCAGGATAAGCGCGGGGATAACCGTATTGGACGATGTTATAGACATCTTCGTGCTGGACAGGAAGGTAGCTGCCGACGAGGACACGCAGAGAAATTACGGGCTTTGCAAGGAATTGGGCCTCAACATGTTCACCAACAACAAGGAGAACGACGGGCTTCAGTACCTTGATACCGAGGCCTTGGCCGACAAGCTTCTGGAATACGACATTATAGACCCGTATTGAGTTTAGCGGCGCAGGCTTAATCACAAGAAGAGGCACGGAGGCAAGGAGAAGTGAAGATACTGTACATCCTTAAGAGGGACCTTAACGAGACCGGGAAAAAGATCCTGGAGAGGCACAAGGCAACCAACCAGGTTACCGCGGTGCATCTGGAGGAGAAATCCGCGGACGAGCTTCTGGCCCTGATAGAGTCCCACGACAAGCTTATAATGTGGTAAGAGACAGCGTGGCCTCCGGCCGTAAAGACCGGAGGCCACGCTGTTTTTTCTCTCCAACTGCTTACTACTTTTTTTTGTATTTTCTGTTCAGCTAGAAACCGGCAGCCTGTGCATTTTCGAATAAGGGTTTTTTTATTCCGGCTCGCCCGGGGTCTTCTTCCTTTGTCCTTCCGCCTGGATTTTTTTGTAAAAAGCCCCTATCTGGGCGCCTTTTTTTAGTGTTCAAACCGTAACCTGTAACTTACTGATTTTATGCAGTTTTTCAGTTTCCACTGTTCAAACCCGTTCAAACCCGCGGCTTTTTAAAACCACTTTTTGGGCAGCTTTTTCCAGCGTTCCGGGCATAATTTTCAAAGAGCAAAGAAGGGGCAAATTCCCCGTACAAGAGGCATTTTAACCCGGCCTGTAGGCGATATCCAAACCGGCCCCAAAGCTGATATTTTGGGACAGGGCTGATACGGGCAATGGGCAGACCACGGCGTTGTCTTTCCGGTATGAGGGCGTGCGGAAAGAATCAGGTATACGGCTT
>JAKAGP010000456.1 GCA_021825785.1 Nitrospirota bacterium | reverse complement strand
CAGGGCAATGAGCAGTTCCGATAACGTGAAACCATCTTTTTTTATAAAGACATTTTTCATGGATGGGAGCCTATCATTTTCAAAGTGGTCAGCTTACAGGTTTTAGTTTTACCTGCCTCAGGCCAGTTGACGGTAAGGTCCACTTCAAACAGCTTTAAATTCAGGTTTTCAGTCCTGTCCGCAAGCACCTGATGGACCGAGGTGTCCACCTGATAAATATCGTCTATGGTTTCATGGGTGGCGCCTTCAGCCAGGGTATCGCTTTCAAGCACATCCTGCAGCTTTTCCTGCGCCGCCGCTATCGCGGCCGAATAATCTCCCGAAGCGGCTATGGACCTTAGGTTATGGGAAAAAAGCCGGCTTATCATCAAAAGTGCGGTTGCCAGGAGGGTCAGCGCGACAAGCACCTCAAGCAGCGTAAAGCCTGCTGCAAACAGCATGTCTTTTTTGTTCTTTATGGAATGAAAGCGCCCCATTATTCGGGCACGGTCGAACCGGTGACCGGGTCCGGTTCGATCCTCAACTGTTTTTTCCTGTTCCAGATAATGACCGTGCCGCCATCCAGGGCGCCCGACGGCGAGAAAGACATCTTATAGATGCCCGATTGTATCTCTTCACCGTTATCGTCAACGACTTCGATATTAACGCCTCGCCTGAGGTATCTGAACTTCCGGTCCTCGATGCCAAAACGCCGTGAGTCCATATCTATCAGCACGTTTTCCCTGCGCCCCTCGATGGTGGCCAATGCCCTGGCGGAGCGCAGGGTGGCCGCTATGCTCCTTGCATCGGATTCAAGCCCGGTCGAGTTTGCAACCGACGCCAGAGAAACGGAGACGATCGCAATGATAATGGAGATCAGCATCAGCACTATCAATAATTCCAGGAGGGTAAACCCGCCCGCCGTTTTTTTCGCATTTTTCATGCTTTTAAAAAAGACCCGACTCAAGAAAGACCTTCATCGAATTAAAACGAAAAATCCGTGATGCTGAATATCGCGCTTAACATGGAGACCACTATGAAGCCGACCGTAAGGCCCATGCACAGGATCAGGGCCGGTTCGAGGAAAGCAGTCAGTTTCTTTATGGCGCTTTTCAGGAATTTCTCATAAATGGTGGCCACACGAAGCAGCATCTCAGCTAGTTGGCCGGTCTCTTCCCCCACTTTTATCATGGAGATCGCAAGCTGAGGAAAAACCTTTGTATTTGAAAGGGACTGCGCTATGCCTTTGCCCTCGCTCACATTTTTCGAGACCTCTTCTAGCACCGATGCCATTACCTCGTTAGTCATTACTTCTTTGGAATTCTTCAGGGCCGGAAGCAGCGGCACTCCGCTTGTAAGCAGTGTGCCCAATGTCCGGCAGAACCTTGCGGTTTCAATTTTTACAATAACGCCGCCCAAAAGCCTTATTTTAAGCCGGTCCAGGCTGTATCTGCCTCCCTTGGTGGCCGAATAAAAGCGATAGAAAACCAGAAGGAGCAATACCGGCACTGGAAAGACCCACCACCAGGCCCGGATACTGTCACTTGCCGAAAGCAGCAGCCTGGTTGAAACCGGAAGTGTTGCCCCCATGTCCTGGAAAATGGAACTGAATTTGGGCAGGACATAGGTTACAAGAAAAAGGACCGACAGCCCGCTGAAGGCAATCAGTATTACCGGGTATATCATGGCTGAAGAAATATAGTCCTTGAGTTCCTTCCTGGCCTCCAGGAACTGGTTCAGATTTTCCAGCACGATATCGAGCACCCCGCCCGCCTCACCGGCGCGTATCATATTTACATAGAGCTTCGGGAAGACGTCCGGGTGCTTCTGGAGCGCATCGGAAAAAGAACTCCCCTCCTTGACGTTTTTCAAAACGGACTCCACGGTCTGCCTCATCCCCCTGCTTTCGGAAATCCCGGCAAGTACGTCCAGTGCCCTGTCCAGCGGAAGTCCCGCGTTCAGAAGGGAAGAAAGCTCCGTAGTGAAGGTCAGAAGGTCGTACTTGGCGCCTCCGGCAAAGGCAAAAAGGTTTTTTCCATTTATAATGGAAGCCTGGCCGGATTTGAGTTCAAGCAGTATGGCGTCTGACAACCTGAGGCTGTTTGCGGCCGAAGCCTCGTCGGCGGCTTCGATGTGCCCCCGTGTTATCGTCCCGTCCATGGAAGCGGTTTTATAATGAAATGTGGCCATGAATATTATGCCTCATGCGTGACGCGTAGGAGTTCGCTCATTGTAGTAATGCCGGACCTGATCTTGTCCATCCCGTCCTCATAAAGCGTCCTCATGCCGTTTCTGCGCGCCGCCTCCCTTATCTGGTTCACGTCTGCCTTCTCCACTATCATTTTGCGGATGGCGTTATCAACGGTTATAAGCTCATAAATTCCCGTCCTTCCATAATAGCCGGTTGAGGCGCAGTGTTCGCAGCCCTTCCCGGCAATGGGCTGAAACTCCTCTGTCATGACCGCAATTTTCGATGACCCATTTCCGTTTCCTTTCTCAGCAGGAACGTATGCCTCCTTGCACCGGGGACAGATGACCCGGACAAGCCGTTGGGCCAGGATCCCCCTTATGGTGGAGGAGAGGAGGAAGCTCTCGACCCCCATATCCAGCAGCCTCGTTATGGCGCTTGCGGCATCATTGGTGTGGAGGGTGGAGAAGACCAGGTGCCCCGTAAGCGCGGCCTGTATCGCGATCTCAGCGGTCTCCAGGTCCCTTATCTCTCCTATCATCACCACGTCCGGGTCCTGCCTGAC
>JAKAGP010000455.1 GCA_021825785.1 Nitrospirota bacterium | reverse complement strand
CTCTCTTTTAAGCGCTTCCGCAACGAACCGGGCACTCGGCGTCTGCGCGGCTACCAGCCTGCGTATACGCTCCACCGTCTCCGGCCCCTTGCCTGTATTTGCGGCGGCTTCCATGGTGTAACGGTAGGCCTCCAGGATTTCCAGGGAAGTAATCTCATAGCCGAACCCCTCACAGATCCATCTGAGCGCGGCCATGCCGGCCTCGACCGCGAATTCCGGACGTTCCTTGGCGGCCTCCTTTGCGGCGCGCGTCAGCGTCCTGGGATCGCAGGGCGTCATATTGGCCAATGCGATCGCCTCGTCATACAGGCCTGCCGACTTTGCGGAAGCAAACCACTTGCCCTCATCCCCAGGCGTGCTTTCGACCAGATCATGCAGGATCTCACGGGCTGTCTTCCGCGGGTACTTTTTCGCTATGGCCCGGAAGGTGGCCAGGTTTGTCGTCCCCCGGTTTGCAATTATTGCATACCTGGCGTACGCCTCATCAGCCATGCCGCTTGAAAGGAGTATCTCCTCGCAGACCCGGGCAATTTCCCCTGCGGGTTCATTTATCCCGTGGGAATCCTCCGCGTAGCGGATCGCTTCCGCCTTCCTGCCCATTGCGACCAGGGCCTTTACGCCCCACTTCCGGTAATGCCACCATTTATAAGGTGAGCGCTCCAGCAAGGAGAGTATCTCCTTATTCCGCCCTGCCTTGAGAAGAGAGCTGAAGCACGCGCTCGTGCCCTTGAAATAGACGAAATGCCCTGATGAAGCCTTCTTCTCCCATGCCATCAAGAGCCCTTTGACAAACAAATCAGCCCACTTCGACGACCGTTCAGGGGTAGCGCAGAGCTCGCCCCAATATTCCGGAAGTAGCTCGATATAGGGGATGTCGTCCTCCTCGACCGCCTGCCAGAGCCGATCCAGCCAGCTATCCCGCATGGTAGCATCCGCCGGGGCGGCAGCAATAATGGCCGCCAGGACATCGATGGCGTTGTTTACCGCCGATCCGATCGCACCCGATGAACCGTCAACTTGGGCCAGGGCGGCCGATACCTTCTCCAGGAAGAGCACGGCGCCTTCAGCGGCCAAGACTTGGTTCTTGCGGGCCGTCTTCTTTATCTCTGCCACGGCCTCTTTAACACGCTTTACTGCAAGTTGAGAGGAGCGCCAGCCAAAGGCATTTCTCCGGAAGCGCGGGGCGAAATTCCATTTATGAGAGGCTGCAGGACTCATTTTTTCATGTCAATTTTAATTGATTTACGCGGAAAATAACTTGAGGAGCTTCGGTCGAAAGCGTTCATGTTTGCTTCCTGCAGAAGGATATGCTCTTTTCGGGGTCTCAAAGCAGCGTGGTTTCAAAAGTGCACGGCTAAAAATTTTAATTTCCCAGGACGTCCTTATGAGAACCAACCGCGGTAATTGCTATGTTTTCTGCGATAAAGATGTATGTGGCCCGGTAGCCCATGTTGATACTAAACGCCCAGGCATCGGTCCCCTCCAGCTTTTCGTTGCGAAGCCCGGGATGTGAGGGGTTCTTTAAAAGCATTTCAAGCTGGCTGAGGAACTTAAGCCTTATTTCCTTGGGGAGCTTGGCTAAATCACGAAGGACGGGCCCAGGGAGGATAATATTACGCGCCAATGCGCTTTTTTACCTCTTTTGTGGACTTGAAAACATCGAAATCCCCTTCCTCTATCGCTTTCATGGCTGCGCTTACTTTTGCCTGCCATTCGGGGGTCCAATACCACGCTTGAGATCTGGGCACAGAAACCGCAGGCTCAAGTATCAACTTGCCATCTTTGATAACCGTTGTAAGCCGGGAGCCGGTCTCTATATTCAAGGCTTTCCTGATCTCTTTAGGCAAGGCTATCTGCCCTTTAGCCGATACTGTAACTGTCTTCATGGATCACCTCCTGCCATTAGAGTAAGAAAATCTTACTTTTTTGTCAAGCAGCTGGTTTGGTATGCTTATTTTGGGGTATCGTATACGCCCCGCTATAAGGCTCGAACAGGAGCGGACTGGATTCGGCTGGATCAAGACAGCACTAAACGTGATGATGTGCCGCGAACATGGCTTAAACGATAAAGAAGGTATTTGAAAATGAGCAAAGCTAAAGAATAAAAAAACGGACCTACCCCTGTCCGTTTCGGCATTGCCGCCAAAATCCCAAATTTATTGCAATAATTTATCATTTATGATATTTTCACGGCATGAAATGGGAAGAACTTCTGGCTATTTCTGGCGTCGAGCCGGTTTTTTCCTCGTCTCTTCTGTTAGCAGGAAAGGTCTCCGCCTCCCAGGTACGTCTTCAGTTGACGCGGTGGGTAAAGGCGGGACGCCTGATTCAGCTCCGGCGGGGTCTCTATGCTCTGGCGCCTGTCTGGCGCAAAGTTGAGCCGAATGCTTTTGTTGTGGCCAATAAGCTGCAAAGCGGGTCGTACATCAGCCTGCAATCGGCCCTTTCCTTCCACGGTGTCATCCCAGAGTATGTTCCAGTCGTAACAAGCGTTGGCCCAGGCCGGCCCGAGATGCTGCGAACCCTGCTTGGCTCTTTCCAGTTCAACCATATTGCCCCCGGGATGCTGTACGGGTACTCCCGCCTCGAAGTCGCCCCACGCCAGTTCGCTTTCGTTGCCTCCGCGGAAAAGGCATTGCTGGACCTCGTATATTTGACGCCGCAAGCGGATTCTCCAGACTATCTTAGGGAATTGAGGCTGCAAAATATTGATTCAATAAATATTCAGACACTCCAT
>JAKAGP010000454.1 GCA_021825785.1 Nitrospirota bacterium | reverse complement strand
CTTGAAAGGGATTTCGAACCTGGCAGCATCCGGCAAAAACAATTTCTTGCCGGAAGAAATCCGCGCTTGGGCAAAAAAGCAGCCGCGAAAGGAAAGTCACCAAAAAATGCCCCCTTCAGTATATCTTTTAAGATGAATATGAAAAGGGCGTTTGGCTAATTCTCGTAACAGGACTTTAAAATAAGTGCACAATTTGGCTGTCACAAGCTGAAATCCGGCTAAGATTTAACTGCCGATAAGTTCAGGATTTTAAAGAGGAATTAAGAAATGGGCGATGAGGGTTTCGAACCCACGACCTCTGCCGTGTGAAGACTGTGCAGGGAAGGCCCCGCCTTTTCCGAATCTTTCCGAATCTTTCGTTTTATTTCCTTTTTTCGAGATTTCGGGGGGCGGGGTTTTCCGGATTTTTCCGAATCTTTCCGAATTTATACTGCACAATTACTGCACAGTAGGATAAGTCCCACTGCGTCGCGGAAGGGGGCCTGAGCACTCTTGACTGTGAACATTCGTTCAATATAGAATACCAGCATGGTGAACATCCGTTCAAATCCGAATGATGAAGAGAAATTAAAATCCAGGGCTACGGAGATATCCGCTTTTTACTCCAATAAGGGCCGGATGCCGAGCTTTTCCGAAATCGGGCAGTTATTCGGCTTCAAGTCGAAAAATGCGGTCTTCAGACTGGTAAACAGACTTGAGAAGCTAGGCGTGCTTGGTAGAGATGAAAAGGGCAGGCTACTTCCAGGCCGGATCATGACAGCCCCTTTAAAGGTACTTGGAACGGTCGAGGCCGGATTTCCCAGCCCGGCCGAAGAGGAACTATCCGATACCATGTCTCTGGATAAATTCCTCATACAAAACCCCTCCGCCACTTTCGTTCTCAAAGTCTCAGGCGATTCCATGTCCGGCGCCGGCATACTTCCCGGAGACATGGTGCTTGTGGACAAGGGACAGACCCCCAAAAGTGGGGACATCGTCATTGCCGAGGTGGACGGCCAATGGACCATGAAATACCTAAAAAAACGGGGAGAGCAGGTCGTACTCTTGCCCGCAAACCCGGCCTACAAGCCTATCAGGCCCAAAACCGAGCTGAAGATTTCCGGGGTGGTGACGGCTGTGATACGGAAGTACAAGTAAGGGCGGAAAGTTGAGAAAAATACCGATCGTCGGCGATGTGGATGACGAGTGCCGGGTGCACGTCATCGATGGATTTTGGGCGGCCCTGGAGAAGGATTCAAATAATCGCTATGGCGCTCAGGTCTGGAGAAAATGCTCCCGGTGCGATCAGACCACAATCACCAGAACGAAAAAGTGGACGGGCCTTTGCGATAAATGCCGGGATAAAGCCGGATCGCCAGGGGAAAGATAATGCAAAATGAGCCGGCCTTTGACCATAAGCTCATGGCCCAGGGCCATTCTCCACATGGATGCCGACGCCTTCTTTGCCTCCTGCGAGCAGGCCATCCACCCGGAACTCAAAGGCAGGCCGGTGATCACCGGCAAAGAACGCGGCATCGTCTCCGCGGCAAGCTATGAGGCCAAGGCCAGGGGCGTCAGCCGGGGAGTAAGCCTTTCCGAGGTCAAGAAGATTTGTCCCGATGCCGTCATACTCCCCTCGGATTACGAGACATACAGCCTCTTTTCAGTCCGGATGTTCGAGATACTCGGGCGCTTTACCCCGGATGTGGAGGAATATTCCATAGACGAGGCCTTTGCCGACCTCACGGGGCTCAGAAGGAGTTTCCACGGTCCCTACGGGATGATCGCGCAAAGGATACAGGAGACAATCCATTCGGAGCTAGGCATAACGGTTTCGGTCGGGGTAAGCCTTTCCAAGGTGCTGGCAAAGGTCGCCTCCAAATACAATAAGCCCCGTGGCCTCACGCTTATACCGGGCAGGGACATACATATCTATCTCGAAAAAATCCCTATTGAAAAAGTCTGGGGCGTAGGGCCCAATACGGCGGCGTTTCTCCGGAAGTTCGGGATTGGCACCGCCCTCGATTTTGCAAAAGCCGATGAGAGATTTGTAGAAGATCGCCTCTCCAAGCCTTATAGGGAAATCTGGCACGAGCTTAACGGAAGGAGCGTATATCCGGTAGTAAAGGAATCGAAGAGCGATTACCAGTCCATCAGCAAGGCCCGCACGTTTACGCCGCCTTCCAGGGATGCCGCCTTTATTTTCGCCCAGCTTTCGAGGAATCTGGAGAACGCCTGTATAAAGGCACGGCGCTATAAGCTGGCGGCCGAGCGGCTGGTCGTTTTCCTAAGAATGCAGGATTTCCGCAATACGGGAATGGAGATCAAATTGAGCTGCCCCAGCGCTTATCCGGCCCAGTTGTTTCAGGCCCTGAAGGAGGGGTTCGGGCATGTCTTCAGGCCGGACTGTCTTTACCGGCAGACCGGGGTGGTCCTCTCGGGTCTTATGCCGGAGAGGAAAATCCAATATACTCTTTTTGACGATGCCGCGAGGATAGAGAAGATGTCCAGGGTCTATGAAGTGATAGATTCTCTATCTCAAAGATACGGAAAGTATGCCGTCCACCACGCGGCGAGCCTTCCCACAAAACTTCAGGCCCGGCACGAAGGCGAAAGAGGGGACACTCCTACGCGGGTATCGAAACTCCTCAAGGGGGAAAACGCCAGGCAGAGGCTTGGGTTGCCGATGCTGCACATCAAGATATGAGTGGTCCTGAATAACAACTGATGTTTTATTTCACGGCGGTCGCCTGCTCGGGGCACAT
>JAKAGP010000453.1 GCA_021825785.1 Nitrospirota bacterium | reverse complement strand
ATCCAGTGCGCCGTCTCCTGGACGTATTCGAAAAAAAGGGGGCGGACGCAAACCACTGACCCATCACGCACCGGACCTCATCAGTGCCCTTGATGCCCTGGTTGAACCGACAACCCGGGGAGATCCCGAGTCGCCTCTACGATGGACATGCAAGAGCACGCGGCACCTGGCACAAGAACTTAAACTGCAAGGGTATAGCATTGGTGACCGCAAAGTTGCAGAGCTGCTTCATGATATGGGATATAGCCTTCAAGCCAATGCCAAGACCATTGAAGGAACGCAGCATCCTGACCGGAATGTGCAATTTGAACACATCAACGCCCGTACCAAGGCGTTTCAGCGCCGGAATCAGCCTGTAATATCCGTGGACACAAAGAAAAAGGAACTTGTCGGCAACTTCAAGAATAACGGCCGCGAATGGCAACCGCAAGGCGCGCCACAAGAAACGAATGTCCATGATTTTCAGGATAAAGAATTGGGTAAGGTTATTCCCTATGGAGTGTATGATGTGACAGACAACAGCGGTTGGGTGAGCGTCGGAATTGATCACGATACCGCGGACTTTGCCGTCGATAGCATTCTGTCGTGGTGGAAGCATATGGGTTCTCAGGCGTATCCTGAAGCAGGGGAATTGCTGATTTGCGCTGATTCCGGAGGAAGCAATAGTAGCCGTTCGCGCTTGTGGAAATTGGGGTTGCAGCGTCTGGCGGATACAATCGGCTTGCCTATCAATGTATGTCATTTGCCGCCGGGCACGAGCAAATGGAACAAGATCGAGCATCGGATGTTTTCCTTTATTACGCAAAATTGGCGTGGCCAACCCTTGGTCAGTCATGAAACAGTTGTCAACCTTATTGGTAATACGACAACCACTACCGGGCTTCGCATCAAAGCGAAGTTGAATCGGAAAAAATATCAGCTTGGCGTCAAAGTATCCAATGCTGAGTTATCAAAGGTGAACCTGAAGCCCGCCAAGTTTCATGGCGATTGGAACTATACTGTAACCCCAAATGCTCCTTAAGTGTTCATGTTGATTATGCGCAGGCCCTTAGATGCTAAGAGGTATGAATGGACAGAACAATTCCCAGTATGGATACAAATCTTGAGGTAGTATTTTGATTCTGATTTCATTTATCTTCATTTATCGTTCTTACACAGACAATACATTTGCATCCGATGTACTTTGGAGCACTTCTACTATTTCTCGGTGTGTATTCCGCTCCAATTCGGGCACCCATTCCGGTGCAATTCAGGCACCTGTTCCGCTGCAATTCAGGCCACCGTTCCGCTCCAATTCGGGCACCCTCTAACGCATAAAACGACGCTGGGTAAAACCTTCTGATTCGTATATCCTGACTCCTTAAAATTTGGCCCTTAAGGAGAGCAGGATGTCGAGAGAGAGAATACCCGTGCGTACGATTAAGGAAGTCCTCCGCCTCAAATGGTCATGCGGCTTAAGCCGTCAGGCCATATCCAAGAGCTGTGGCATAGCCAGAAGCACCGTTGACGAGTACATGAAACGCGCCAGGCAAGCAGGATTGTCCTGGCCCTTGCCGGCAGATCTGGACGATACTTCTCTCGAGCGGCTTCTTTACCCGTCAGTGGCCGTTTTCGATTCCCCACGTCCGCTTCCCGTCTGGGCAGACATCCACAAAGAGCTTGCCCGGAAGAGCGTCACCTTGATGCTTCTCTGGGACGAGTACAAAGCACAGTACCCGGACGGCTATCAGTACAGCCACTTCGCAGACCTTTATCGCGCCTACGCAAAAAAGCTCGATATCTCCATGCGCCAGATTCATCACGCAGGAGAGAAGCTGTTCATCGATTACTGCGGTCAAACCATTCCGGTCATTGATAAGTCCACAGGTGAAGTGCAAGACTGCCAGATCTTCGTGGCAGTCCTGGGAGCCAGCAACTTCACGTATGCCGAGGCAACGTATACGCAGAGCCTGCCGGACTGGATAGGATCCCATGTCCGGGCACTAGAGTTTATCGGTGGTGTGCCCGAGATCCTGGTCCCCGATAATCTACTCTCCGGCATTACCAAGGCCTGCCGCTATGAGCCCGGCGTCAATCGCACGTACCAGGAACTGGCGGTTCACTATGGGGCCGCAGTCATACCCGCCCGTGTCAGAAAACCAAAAGACAAAGCAAAGGTAGAGGCCGGGGTCCAACTCGTGCAGCGCTGGATTCTGGCAGCCCTCAGGAACCGCACCTTCTTCAGCCTCGCCGAGTTGAACGTGGCAATACGGGAGCTTCTGGATAAGCTCAATAACAAACCGTTCAAGAAACTCTCCGGCAGCCGTATGAGCCGGTTTCAGGAGATCGATAAGCCTGCGCTGCAACCGCTACCCGCAATTGCCTTCGAGTACGCGGAATGGAAGATAAAGAAACGGCCCGGCATCGATTACCACATCGAAGTCTATGACCACTACTACAGCGTCCCGTATCAACTCCGTAACGAATATCTCGACATACGGCTTACAGAATCGATTGTGGAGGCCTTCTTCCACAACAAGCGGGTAGCCTCGCATATCCGGTCATATGCCAAGGGCAGATACACAACGCTCGCCGAGCATATGCCGAAGTCCCATCGGGACTATGCGGAATGGACCCCGGAGCGTCTGATACGCTGGGCGTCGGAAACCGGCAAATCAACGGCCGATCTGGTTACGGCCGTTCTCGCAAAGAAGCTTCACCCGCAACAGGGCTTTCGCTCCTGTATGGGGATCATCACTCTTGCCAAAAAA
>JAKAGP010000452.1 GCA_021825785.1 Nitrospirota bacterium | reverse complement strand
TACCTGCGTAGACCACCCGTCCGGTGTCACCGTCAAAGCCGTGGAGCCGGTTGTCGCCCTCTGCCCCGACGCTCCACACAATCGCCTCGGAATGCCCGTCGGTGGTGGTCACCATCGGCGAGCCCTTCCCGTGCTGGTTGGCGCACCAGGCGACCCGGGCAGAAGGCGGCGAGCCCGCCGTCAGCCGCACCGCGGTAAGGTCGCCAGACTGGCCGGAAGGGCAATGGATGCCCTTACCTTTAAAGACCACATATGTGCCGTGCGATGTGGTGTATGCCGCCGCCGCGCCGATGACCGCGTTTGATGCAACTTCCACTGCTGCCGCCTGCCCGCCTTTTCCGCCAAGCTCATTCCTGTCGAGCAGGTATATCTTGCCGTCCTTACCCAATACCAGCACGAGTTTGGATCTTTTTGGTTTCGATCCGGGCAGATTAATCATGACCGGCCCCGTGCCGCCAAGGTCGATATCGCCGCTGTCCAGTTCCTCCCAGTTCTTTGGGGTAAAATAATCGGCGGATTTTCCGCTGAACACCGGGCCGGGGCTGAATCGAATGACAGCCTCGCCGCCGGACCACTTTTCTTTTTTCGCGTCTTTTTGATTGCCGGTTGAAATAAAAAGCTTTCCGTCATCCGAAGCCACACCGCCCGGCGCCCAGCTTCCCGCGCCATAGGAGCCGGTGGCCCAGGATTTTGGAGAGGACGGGTCTGATGCCTGTAGGCCTATCAGCCATCCCCTGTAATTTCCGCAGTCGCCATAATGCCCGCCGTAAGGCACGTAAACCGTTCCTTTAAAAAAGGTGAGCGCGCCGCGCTGGTTCTGAAGCCCGGATTCGAATCTGATCTTTCCGAATTTCACCCCGGCCGATACATCCACCGGCCAGCCGTGAACGACCGAGCCGTCCTTGAGTGAGATGGCATATACCAGATGTTTTTTTGTATGGCCGCCATCCGGGGTTGTCATGGCGTCCAGGTATATCGTGCCGGACGATTTGTCTATGACCGGCGTGCCGGTAACCCCCAGCGGGTCAATATTGCCGCAGGGCAGGTCTGATAAGGGCACCGGAGCGCCAAGGTCCCGTTTCCAGAGCGTTTTGCCGGTGACCGAGTCAAAAGCTGAAACCTCATTTTCCTCACTTGCCGCTATTATCACGCCCTTGCCACCGCCCTTGGATACATACAGCAGCTGGGCGTAAACCGCGCCTTTGATATTGGCCTTGAATGAGGGGTCCAAATGAAAAGAACGCGCGGAGGATTTGGTAATGGTTCTATCTATATAGACACCGTCTCTTTTTGGGCCGTTATGGTATTCCAGGACGGAGACGGAGTTTTGTTGTGAGTTGCCTTTGAGGATCTTCGGGGCGTATCCTGACGAGGACAAACCCAAAATGCAGATGGCAAGGACTGCGGCTATGAAATTTTTTATGATACGGCTGGTCATGGCTGGACTCCTTTTAAATGGATCTGTTACCGGCAAACAGGCGGCTTTCACTCATTCCCGCCTACGCGGGAATCCATTTTCAGTCGTTACGGCTCTTTTCAAAAGACCTTTACCCCAAGTCTATCACCTTATTATAGACGTCACTCCCGGGGTATTAATCGGGTATCCAATTTGACTTGTTTTTAAATGGCCAGTCTTTATCAATATAAAATCGGGCGCCTACGCGGGAATGACAAGAGTAAAACTAATGCTTGTTCAGGATTAATGGGCGCGGTTTGACCTTACAGGGAAAAATCCTTTACTATCTAAATGGTTCTCGATTCAGCACATCACAGCCGGTGTGGTGGAACTGGCAGACGCGCCGGACTCAAAATCCGGTGAGGGCAACCTCGTGGGGGTTCGACTCCCCCCACCGGCACTCTTTCAAATCAAGGATTTACAGGTTTTCATCAGTTTTTAGTTTTCCCCGCTTTCGGTCTTTGTAACCGCATTTGTAACCGTCCGTAATTGCCTGGCCTCGATTTCATTTAGGAGATTGAGGACTTTTTCAGAGGCCAGTTTCAGGTCCGCCTCGTTCACGATGTTATAGCGGTCGAAGACCGAGCGCGTCTTATGGCCGGATACCTTCATAGCTACTCTTTCAGGAACGCCCACCCGGATTATGTTTCTTACCGCGGTTCTCCGGAGATCGTGAAAAAGCCTGCCTTCATTGTCTGTCAGCTTGCAGGCGCTCTCCCAGGCCGCCCGGAAATCATGCCCATTCTATTTTTTCACCTTCCTTTCTTTTTGTTTTTTTACGCTCTCTAAAACGGTTTTCTTCAATTTACCCCCTTTCTTTCGTATGCATTCCAAAGTCAAATGCAAAAAAGGCGGGATTTCGCGCGTTCCCGCCTCCCATTGGATTTCTTGTTGTTTTCAATCCACTTATCCAGATCGCGGCTGTCCAGAAACTTCCTCTTGCCGTCCCGGATAAAGGGCAAGGCTCCCGTCCGCGTCATTTCGGCAATGGTCTAGGGCGAGCGGCCAAGGTACAATGCCGCCTCGCTCACGCTCAAGAGCCTCTTCTGGATTCTTGCCGCCTGCCCCTTCATGCCGGAGGTCCTACTGTTATATAGCGCCGGGGGCAACCGCCCTTCGAGGCAAAAACAAACTTTCCATATGGTTTTCCTGGGGGATTTTCCGGGGGCATGGAGGAGCCGCCTTGTCAGATTATTTTTCCACAAACACACTACGTTTATTGTTTTCAAAAAAACTCATATGCGAATACGCTATCCTCTTGAAAAACATGCTCAATTAGTTGAAAATAAGCCGATCA
>JAKAGP010000451.1 GCA_021825785.1 Nitrospirota bacterium | reverse complement strand
TGGCGTATACACCCTTAACCGAGGTCTCCATCTTTTCATCCACAACAATCTCGCCGCGCTTGCCCTTTTCAACACCGGCGTCTTCAAGGCCCATATTTTCGGTGTTGAGCGTGCGGCCGATTGATACCAGCATCTTTTCGGCGGCAAACTCCCTGCCGTCCGCAGTAAAGGCCCTCACACCGTCCGGCCCTTTTTCCACTTTCTGTATGCTTATGCCCTTGTGGAGCTTTATCTTCCTTTTCTTGAACTCGCGCTCCAGGAGTTCGGACACCTCCAGGTCCTCGGTGCTTACGGCCCTGTCCATGAGTTCCACCATAGTAACTTCCGTGCCAAGGGCGTTGAAGATGCAGGCAAACTCGCTGCCTATAACGCCTGCGCCCACGATAATAATGCTTTTAGGGATGCTCTTGATGGTAAGCGCGTTGTCGCTTGAAAGTATGTTCTCCCCGTCAAACGGGAAAACCGGTATGGAAGCAGGCCTGGAGCCGGTTGCAATGATTATTTTGTCCGCTTCCAGCGTCCTTTCCTGTCCGTCCTTTTCCACCACTACCGAAGGGACCGGCCCAGCGCCCTTGCGGAGGCTGCCCCTGCCTTCGGCAATCTCCACGCCCCAGCTCTTGAAAAGCCCCCTTATCCCTTTCACCTGGACATCTATGACCTTGTTCTTGCGGAGCATCATTTTTTCCAGGTTGGCAGAGGGCGTGCCGGATATGTCTATGCCGAAACTTTCCACTTCCTTAAGCTTCATAAGCAGTTCGGCCGAGGCCACAAGCGTTTTTGTGGGGATGCAGCCCCAGTTCAGGCATACTCCGCCCACTTCGCGGGACTCCACCACGGCCACCTGTGCGCCAAGCTGGGCTGCCTTTATCGCGGCCACATAACCGCCGGGGCCCGCGCCGAGGACAACTACTCTCATTTCTCCTCCTCTTCCAGAAGCTTTTCGTATTCGCCGGAGTCCAGGAGGTCCTCGGCTTCGGAGGCGTCTGAAAGTTCTATGACGGCTATCCAGCCCTTTTCATAGGGGTCCTCATTAATGGTTTCGGGGGCGTCGCCCAGGTCTTCATTCACTTCCACCACCGTCCCGGAGAGCGGCGCTATCACGGGCGACGTGGCCTTGGTGGACTCTATTTCGGACATCTCGTGATTGGCCTCCACGGTGCTGTCCACTTCGGGCAGGTCGATATAAACTATATCACCGAGGGCTTCCTGCGCGTAGTCTGTTATTCCGATTTTGGCCCTGTTGCCGGTTATTTTGGCCCAGGTGTGCTCTCTGTGGTACTTAAGATTGTCCGGATTCATGCTGCCCTCCTAATTTATTACTTTTGTTATTTCGATATTATAAAGCGTCATCCCGCTGAAAAACAGAAAGATACCCGCGTCTGAAATTCAATCATAGGAGCTTTTTTTTGTCAAGAACGGGCGCGGCGCAACTCTGAGGCCTTCTTCCTGAGCTCTGCAAGTTTCTCAACAGCATGTTCCGCGGAGATGCCGTCTTCCATCACCGCAACCTCCTCAACGAATGCGTCCGCCCGGCTGCCGAAAAGTTCCATCTGCCCCCTTGGGCGCGACGGGGGCATAAGCCTTGGCATCCCCCTGGAGGCAAGCATCTGGGCCTCCAGGCCGGCCAGCACGGATTTGGCCTTTTCCAGAAGCCCGTTTGGAAGCCCGGCAAGCCTTGCCACCTGGATGCCGTAACTCTTGTCCGCCGGCCCGTCCTCGATTCTCCGGAGAAAGATTATCTCGTCCCCCCACTCCCTCACCGCCACGTTGCAATTGGCAACGCCAGGCTTGTTCAGGGCAAGCTCCGTCAGTTCGTGATAGTGCGTGGCAAACATGGTGCGGGCCTTCACGTTCTCCAGTATGTATTCAGCGGCGGCCCAGGCTATGCTTATGCCGTCGAACGTGCTTGTACCACGGCCCACCTCGTCCAGCACTATAACGCTTCTTGCCGTTGCGTTGTTTATAATATTGGCCGTCTCCAGCATCTCCACCATGAAAGTGCTCTGCCCCATGCTCAGAAAATCAGATGCCCCTATCCGGGTAAAAACCCTGTCGGCCACGCCTATCCTGGCGCGCGCGGCGGGTACGAAACCGCCTATCTGTGCCATAAGCACAATAAGGGCGTTCTGCCGCATGTAGGTAGACTTGCCCGCCATGTTGGGGCCGGTTATGACGATCATCCTTCTTGAATCCCCGTCCAGGCTTATGCCGTTTGGCACAAAACGCTCACCGAGGTCCAGCCGTTCTATTACGGGATGCCTGCCTTCTTCTATCTCCAGTGCAAGGCTGGTGTCTACTTCCGGCATTATATAATCGTAGCGTTTGGCGGACACGGCCAGCGAAACAAGAAAATCCAGCCTGCCCAGTTCCCTTGCGGTAGCAGAGAGGGCTGCGGCATTGCCTTTCAGCCTTTCAAGCACGTTTTGGAAGGCCGCCGCCTCCAGGGCCTTTAATTTCTCCTCCGCGCCAAGCGCCTTGGACTCATACTCCTTCAGTTCCGGCGTTATGAACCGCTCGGCGTTGGCCAGCGTCTGTTTCCTTATGTAGTCTTCGGGCACAAGGTGGAAATTGGCCCTGGTGATCTCGATGTAATAACCGAACACCCTGTTGAAGCCCACCTTCAGGGAACTGATTCCCGTCCTGGTCTTCTCGCGTACCTCCAGCGCGGCGATAAAATCCTTCGAGCTGTCGCATATGGACCGGAGTTCGTCTATGTCACGGCTGTAGCCGCTCTTTATAATCCCGCCCTCTTTTA
>JAKAGP010000017.1 GCA_021825785.1 Nitrospirota bacterium | reverse complement strand
TCACGGGTTCGGTCGTGGCCTCCGATGGTTTTTTCCCGTTCAGGGACGGCATAGACGAGATCGCGAAGGCCGGGGTCACCGCAGTCATCCAGCCGGGCGGCTCCGTGAAGGACGAAGACGTCATAAAGGCCGCTGATGAGCACGGCATGGCGATGCTCTTCACGAAGGCAAGGCATTTCAAGCACTAGCAGGCGGCGGCAAGGCATGAAAGTACTGGTCATAGGGGGCGGCGGCAGGGAGCACGCGATTGTCTGGAAGCTTGCGCAAAGCAAGCGTGTGGACAAGATTTACTGCTGCCCCGGCAACGCCGGCATCGCGGAGCTTGCCGAGTGCCTGGACATAAAGCCCACGGACTTTGACGCTCTTTTGAACCTCGTCAGGTACGAGTGGATAGACCTTACCATCGTGGGCCCGGAAGACCCTCTTGCCGCGGGCATCGCGGACGTGTTCAGGAAGGACGGCAGGAAGATATTTGGCCCCGGCGCCATGGGCGCGAGGCTGGAGTCGAGCAAGGCCTTTTCCAAGGATTTCATGCGTCGCTACGGGATACCGACGGCCGAGTACAGGGTTTTTTCCTCCTACATCCACGCGGAGGATTACGTGAGGCTGAAAGGCGCGCCTATCGTGGTGAAGGCCGACGGGCTGGCGGCAGGCAAGGGCGTTTATGTCGCAAAAACGGTCGATGAGGCATGCGAGGCCCTGAGGCTCATAATGAAAGAGAGGGTGTTCGGCGAGGCAGGCGACAGGGTCGTCGTGGAGGAGTGCGTCCAGGGGGAAGAGGCCTCTTTCATGGCATTTACTGACGGGACGACGATAATCCCCATGGTCTCCTCTCAGGACCATAAAAGGGTTTTTGATGGCGACCTCGGCCCGAACACCGGCGGGATGGGCGCATACAGCCCCGCCCCCGTGCTCCCGGAAGAGATGGAGCGGACCGTGATGGAGAAGGTGATGAGGCCCTTCCTGCGCGGCGTGCAGGCCGAGAGGATGGATTTCCGCGGGGTGATATACGCGGGTCTCATGATAAAGGACAAAAAACCCATGGTGCTCGAATTCAACTGCAGGTTCGGCGACCCGGAAACCCAGGCCGTGCTTGCCAGGCTGGATTCGGACTTTTTTGAGATCGCCCTGGCGGTCTCCGAAGGCAAGCTCGCCCAGGCCAGTGTCGCCTGGAAGCCGGAGGCCTCGGTCTGCGTGGTGGCGGCCTCGGGCGGTTATCCCGGCAGCTATGGGAAAGGCAAGGTAATCAAGGGACTCAATGCGGTAAAAAGGATGAAGGATGTGGTCGTGTTTCACGCGGGCACGGGCTTCGACGGGGAAAGCACGGTGACCGCCGGCGGCAGGGTCCTGGGTGTGACGGCGACCGGGGCGGACGTGCCGGCGGCAAAGGCAAGGGCATATGAGGCCATTGCGAAGATCTCCTTCGAGGGCATGCACTACAGAAAGGACATCGCGGACAGGGCGATCGGCAGGTCCGCATGCTGATGGGAATATGAAGATGAGGAACAAGGTGCTGATAGTGATGGGAAGCGACTCCGACCTGCCCGTCATGCGGGAGGCGGGAAAGATGCTTTCCATGTTTTCGATCCCCTATGAGATGCGGATAGCCTCCGCTCACCGGAGCCCTGAGCTTCTGAATGAGATAGTTGCCAATGCCGAGAAGGACGGAACGGCCGTCATCATAGCCGGCGCGGGCGCGGCGGCCCATCTTGCGGGGGCCATCGCCGCCAGGACCGTCCTGCCTGTGATCGGGGTGCCCATAGACAGCTCTCCCCTGAAGGGCGTGGACGCCCTGTACTCGACTGTGCAGATGCCCCCCGGCGTGCCTGTGGCGACGATGGCCATCGGGGTTGCCGGCGCAAAGAATGCCGGCATATTCGCCGCCCAGGTCCTTGCGTCTGCCGGCGGGAAGACGGAAAAGCTCCTGAAGCTGCACAGGCGCTCCATGGCCGACGAAGTAAAGAAGAAATCAAAGGTCCCGGAAAAATAAAACCAACTGAAGTAAAATAACCCGATGAAGGTCCATCCGGATTGTCTGCCCTGTTTTTTAAGGCAGACGGTCATCGCCCTCAGGCAGGGCACAAAAGACGGCAGACTGCAGGAGAAGGTGATAAAAGGCGTCCTTGAGGAGATCGAGCGGGCGGACCTCTCCAAAAGCCCCGCCCATGCCACCACCTTCATGCACCGGAGGATAAGGGATGTGCTGGGCCGCGACCCTTTCAAAAAGGTAAAATCCGATTACAACAGGATCGCAATGAAGTCCTACCCGCGGCTTTCAAGGTTTGCAGCCGGCTCCAGGGACCCCCTTCTTACCGCCGCGAGGCTTGCCATAGCCGGCAATATCATAGACTTCGGCATCTTCACTTCGGTCGATATAGACGCAACGGTGGAGCGGGCGCTTCAGGGCCACATCGCCTGCGACGATTATGCCGCCTTCAAAAGGGCCGTGCGCGGGGCCGATGGAAACATCCTCTATCTTGCCGACAACGCGGGCGAGATTGTTTTTGACAGGATACTCGTCGAATCTCTCGTGAAGATGGGCAGGAAAGTCACCGTCGCGGTCAAGGGCAAGCCGGTCCTCAACGACGCAACGCTCGAGGACGCGGCCCGCGCCGGGCTCACGGACATATGCCCGGTGGTGGACAACGGCTCGGACTGCGTGGGGACGATACTGCCGATGACCTCGGCCGGCTTCAGGGAGATTTACAGGGCCGCGGGACTTGTCATCAGCAAGGGGCAGGGCAATTTTGAAACGCTCCTCGATGAGAAGAAGCGTATATTCTTTCTGTTTCAGTCAAAATGCGAGGTCGTCTCAAGGGAGCTTGGGCTGCCGCTTAAATCGATGCTCCTGAAGAAGTCGGAGAATTTTCGGTGCGCCTGATAGATGCAAGCGTCGACAATCTGGAGATGGCCGTGAATGAGGCCGTGGAGACGCTCCGTAAGGGGGGAATAGTGGCCTGTCCCACGGAGACCTATTACGGGCTCTGCGCCAGGTATGACGACGAGGCCGCCCTCGAGAGGCTGTTTGCGCTCAAGGGCAGCCGGAGGCAGGCCAAACCCTCCCCCCTCATAATAGGCTCGGAGGATGCGCTACCGCTTCTGGTGCCTGAACGCGGCAATCTCTTTGAAAAACTTTCCCGGAGGTTCTGGCCGGGGCCGCTTACGCTTGTGGTCCGCGCCCTGCCCAATCTTTCCAGCCGCGTGGCGAAGGAGGGCAAGGTCGCCCTCCGGATGCCGGGGGCGTCCTTCGCCCTGGTGCTGGCGAAGGCCATCGGGCTGCCGCTTACGGCCACCAGCGCCAACCCCTCGGGACTCAAACCGGCGAGAAGCGCCGCCCAGGTGGCGGAGTATTTCAAGGAGGGGGTCGACCTGATAATCGACGCCGGAGAGGCCCCGGGCGGGCCGCCCTCCACGATAGTCGATTCAACCGGCGATGCGCCCGTGCTTCTCAGGCAGGGCGCGATAAGATTCGAGGAGATCGAAAAATATCTGTCCGGCCCGGTCTAGGCGGCCCCCCGTTGATTCGGCAGGCTGCCCGCGCACTTGGGGCGCAATGCCCGGAGCGGCGCCATGTGGACATGATCGCTATAAAGAAGATAAATTAGTTTATGGGCAGATACGCGCTTCCTGCAATCGCAGCCGCCTTGCTTGTCGCCTTTCTGGGACTTGGCTCCTTCACGCTTTTCGACGTGGACGAGGCGGTCTTCGCCCAGGCGTCGAAGGAGATGGTCGCAAGCGGCAACTATATCACCCCTACCTACGACGGGCAGAACAGGTACGACAAGCCCATCCTCATATACTGGCTTATGGCCGCCTCCTACAAGGCCTTCGGCATAAACGAGTTTGCGGCCAGGTTCCCGTCCGCGGCCGCCGCCGTGCTGCTCGCCCTTTCCATATTCTTCTTTACGGGGCTCACCGCCGGGGACCCGGACTGGGGACAGTTTGCAGCCAGGGAAAAGAAGGCCCTTGGCGCGGCCGTATCCTTTATCCTGACGGTCTTTTTCCTGGTGTATTCCCATGCGGCCGTAACGGACATGACGCTTGCGCTTTTTATAACCCTTTCGCTTTTCTCGTTTTACCTGGCGGCCGCAAAAGGCAGACGCGGATTCATATACGGCTTTTACTTTTTCTCCGCCCTGGCCTTTCTGACCAAGGGGCTGATCGGGATTGTCTTCCCCTTTGGAATAGCTTTTTTATACCGGATTTTGTTTTTGCCCCGGGGAGCGAAGCAGGGCATGCAGTCAAAGAGGTCCGGAAAGATCTGGAGCGCGCCTGGTTTTTTGCTTTTTCTGGTTGTCAGCCTGCCGTGGTATGTTGCCGAATACATGGCCACCGGGAATGAATTCATACAGAATTTTTTCATAAAGCAGCATTTCACAAGATACATGCACGTGATATCCGGCCATACGGGGCCGGTCTATTATTATGTCCCCGTGCTCGCGCTTGGGCTCTTCCCCTGGATAGCATACCTTCCGCAGGGCGTTGCGGGGGCGTTCAGGGAGAAAGGCTCTCCCGGGCTTCTGGCAGTCGTGTGGCTTTCGTTCATTTTCGTGTTTTTTTCCTTCGCCAGGACGAAACTGCCGGATTACGTCCTTCCGGCCGTGCCGGCCGCGGCGCTTCTAATCGGTTCAGGGATGAGCAGGGCGTGCTACAGCCGGTACGGGATGAGCAGGACAGGCAGGCTGTCGAACTGGTTTATAGCCCTGGCGTCGCTGCTGATGGGCGCGGCCTTTTTCCTGTCGAAGGGATATCTGCTTAAGGCGGGCATCCACGCGGACTGGCCGTACTGGATTGCCGGCATCATGCTCCTTATGGCGGCATTTTCGATATACGCGGCCGTAAGCGGCAGGAGCAGGAACCTGGCGCTGGCGCTTCTGATGGCATGTTTTCTTTCCGTGGTCATCTTCAGGGCCGTGCCGGCGGCAAGCGGATATCTCCAGGGGACCCTTTACCGGTACAGCCTTTACGCCAGGGAAAACCTGCCGCCCGGCGGGCTCCTTATAGGATATAAGATAAATAACCCCAGCGTGGTCTTTTATTCCGGGCGCCGCATGATCGGGGCCGACGATGAAAGGCAGCTCCGTGAGGCCCTGAGCGGCAAAAACGAGGCCCTGATAATTACAAAACAGGGGGACGCAAAGGAAGTGGAGGCCCTGGAGGGCCCGGCCCTGAGACTGAAACGGATCGAGTCAGGTGGAAACTACAGCCTTTTTGAGAAGGAATAAGTACGTCTTTCTGCTGCCGCTGGCCGCGGCCGTGCTGCCTTTCCTGACGCTGGGCCATGATATGGGCGCACTTGCCTGGGTGCACCATATTCACAAGTCGAAACCCCCGGCCTATCTGGCTTTTCACTTCATCTCGCCCTTCGTGGACATGATAGGCTACGGGGGATGGCAGATAGGCATTATCGCGGGACTTTTCGCCGTCGGCCTGTTTACGGGCAGGCGGGTGCGAAGGCTCGGGTTTGTCTTGTTTGTTTCCTTCATCAGCTCCGGAGTCGGGGTGCAGATACTGAAACACCTTATAGGGAGGGCAAGACCCAGGAAGGGTTTGGGCGTCTTTTTTGCCGGCCCCACACTTAAAGGCGGTTTTGACTCCTTCCCTTCCGGCCATACGATGGTCGCATTTTGCCTCGCATATACGCTGGCCCGGTTTTTTCCCAGATACTCCCCTCTTTTTTACCTGATTGCCGTCATGGTGGGAGTGGAAAGAGTGCTGCTGCTGGCCCATTTCCCCACCGACGTGCTGGTAGGCTCGCTGCTGGGCCTTTTCACGGGCAGGATGATTTTTGAATTATGGATAAAAGAGCCTGAAAAATATCTCAATTTGGGGTAAAATATTGGGACGCAGGAAGCGGGTGTAACTCAGTGGTAGAGTGTCAGCTTCCCAAGCTGAAGGTCGCGGGTTCGAATCCCGTCGCCCGCTCTTTTAGAATCAGGGGTTTACAAAGCGGCATATTGACGCTCGGCGGGTTTTTCTAACGGATTTCTAACGGATTCCAATAATTCAACCTGTTTTCTGTTAAAGTCGAGGTCATTAAACAGGTGTCCGTAAACATCAAGCGTCATGTTGATGCTTGCATGTCCAAGCTGCCCCTGAATGTATTTGATATTCTGCCCGGCTTGTATCCTGAAGCTTGCGTTACTGTGTCTGAGAGAGTGGAAGGAAACCTGCCGGAGTCCCGCCCGCCTGAGCGCCGGATAAAAAAACCGCTTCATGACATTGGTGTGCATTGAGGGAAAGCCTTCCGGCGAAGGGAATACAAGTTCATGCTGATTAGCGGGGCAGGCTAATCTCCATGCCTTGAGGTCATGAATAAGTCTTTCCGTCATGTCGATCTTACGGTTTGCGTTCTTGGTTTTCGGCTTCTGGAACTGGTGGTTCCATAATGAGCGTTTCACATGAATCTGCTTTGCGTTCCAGTCGATATCTCCCCACTGTAGGCCCCATAGTTCACCGGCGCGCATACCCGTTAGAAAAGCTGTTAGAAAGGCGGTCCTGTAAGGCCGCTCGACGCCAGTTATGAAAAGTTCAAATTCATCCGGGGAAAGTATCTCGATCTCCGGCTTGTCAATCTTTGGCCGCTCCAGGTGGTCCGCCGGATTCTGCCTGGTGTAATCCCATTTGGCCGCATATTTGAATAGCAGCTTGATCGTAGTTACTTCATTCCGCACGGTATTAGGCTTAACAATCTTTGCCCTAGCCGATACATACGCCTGAAGCTGCCCCGTGGAAATGGTGTTAAGCTGATAATTTGAAAATGCCGGAAGCAACAACCTGTCGATTATGTCATAGAAGACTTTTTTTGTTGAAGGCTTAAGGGATATCTCGGCATAGTCCCGTTTCCATACTTCCGTGTACTGTCCAAAGGATATTTTGGGGATTTCCCTATAGGTCCCATTGTCAATCTCGGTTAGGCGTTCGTTCAGTTCCCTTTGAGCGTCTTTCTTTGTAGGGCCGCCCCTGTACCATTTCCGCTTGCCATTGACGGCAATGACGGCATAGTAGACCTTGCCTTTTTTCTGAATACTGCCACTCATGGGTTACGCTCCTTTCCTTTTCGTTTTCTTTTTCGTTTGCTGTGCTTCCAAGCAGTCTAAAAGCTTCTTTAAAGTCTCGCTCGGCGTCCTGTCCCCCCTTTCTAAATAGACGACATATTCCCTTGTTACTCCTATCAGGGCAGCGAAGTCTTTTTGATAAAGCCCCTTGCTCTCCCTGAATCCCTTGATCTCTTCCGGTGTCCATGCTTTCATGCTTTTATAATAAGTAAACATAGTTTACTTGTCAAGCCTTTTTGACTTACAGCTTTAGAGATTTGTATTCATTCTTTTTATGCTTATTTATTAAGAGGTTTTGAATGGCTTCTAACGGCCTTCTAACCATTTTAAGAGTGCATTTCTGGAAAATCTTAGCAGCTTCCCGGCCTTAAGATATGGGAAAGTTCCTAAACCATGCTGTGAATTGTTTACCCATTGGTATATTTGCGCCTTGCTTGTCTTTAGGAATTTGGCGGTTTCGTCTATGGTCATTAGAGCATCTTCCCCGCCATTCCGGGCAAGTAATAAGGGCTTTATAGCTTCGATAACCCGCGAAACTATAAGGTCGAGATCGTGGGCCTCAAGCTCGGTCTTCAATCGCGTTTATCTCCGGGCTGTCCCGGCCCTTGGGCAACGTATGGGCAAATTAAACACCCGCTTTGAGGGCACTCACCGCGGCCCTCCGCAAAAACCGCTTTTTCTACATTTTGCGCCCGGCTGGAAAGCTTCTTGTCTATCCCGACCGAGGAAAGAGTGGGAGGGGCACTAGGTAACGGTTCTCTTTTGGAACCTTTACTTCCTCCGCCCGTGCTATGTTGCGGCCCGCGTAACCCCCCTGTTTCCTTCTGAACCCTGAGCATTTCCCCAAGCCTTCTTTCCGCCCTTATGCGGATACAGGCGCGGCACGTCTGCCGGATTGCACGCGCCGGGTTTATTATGCTATGCTCCTTATAATCCGCCGCAAGGCTCGGCAGGTCTTTATATCCCATTTTCATGCAAAAAGTCCTTTAGCGTGTGCTTCTTGGGCAGCTTGGCTTTTTCTGGCATCGGGTCCCTTCTCTACACGTGGTTTCCGGGTCTCAGGACCACCAGGCTTGACTTCTCGGACTATCGCGCCGGGGAATGCCTGTTTGACCTCGTGGACGCGCCTGAGGGCCTCAGGGGAGGGCTTTTGGGCATGGAGCTTGTGTATCTCGTCCGCCGCATAGACCGGCTCTGAAACGCCTTGCAGGGCTTTCCGGTCGGCCTCGTTCTGGACAACCCAAAGATAAGCGTCAAGGATTCGGGAGTGGATTTTTACGGCCATGCGCGGGGCGGTTTCTACCCCGTTTCCGCAGTTTCCTATAGTGGAAACTTCGGCACTTTTTACCCCCTCAAGTTTCCTACCCTGGAAACCGCCAGTTTCCGAAAAGTTTCCCTGTGTGTTTCCCTGCAAAACCTTTAATGCCAAGGCTTTCAAGTTCTCAGTTTCCATGTTGTTTCCTTCGCGGTTTCCATTGGCGGGCAAAAGTTTCCCAGTTTCCGCTTATATATAGGAAAACTTGGAAACTCGTCATTTTTCAGCCCTTAGCAATCCGGCTTCCTGGGCCTTCTTCTTATGCTTGGAAACCGTCCCTTTGGAAACCCCGATCATCTCATGGATTTCGTTTTGCGGGATTCCGTCATTAAGCAGCCGGGCTACTTTTTCGGTGAGAGAGTCTTCCAAATCCTTCAAAGCCCAGGTCTGTTTGTCCGAGCCATCAGCCATTAACCGGGCCTCAAAAGCTTTAGCCTCATCCCCGTAGAAACCGCGCGCCTTCTCAAAATGGACTTCAAAACGCGCTCCCTCATTCGGGTGATAATCGGCGGGCCGTTTGAGCTGTATCACCGTATCAAGTACGTCTTCCTTTTTAGAGGTTCCGCGCTGAAAACCGCCCTTGCCGTCATGGTGCTTGAAAATCCCGGATATCCCGCGCCGCCTAAGCTGCAAAGCCCACGCCTGGGCAGGTGCCCAGTCTTCGCTATGGTTCTCCCGGCCTCCAAAAAGCGTGCTTATGTTATCAATGATTACTACCGATACGTCTTCAAGGAAGGGTTCTATTTCGGCCTGCCCTTCGAGAGTGGACAGGTCGGGCATTCCTCTTTCTTGCAGATCAGGTGTTATCAGCTTGAATGGAGCCTTTAGCGGTTTCCCTATCCCTACTATTGCAGCCGCCAAACGTTCCTGCATGGTTACGGCTGGCATTTCGCCGTCCAGGTAAAGTACGCCTTTAGGGACAGAAGCTTTCCATTTTAAAAAAGTCCCCGCGCTGGCGATTGCTACCCCAATGCCCAAGCCGAAAAAGGTTTTGCCCACGCCACGGTAGGCGTGAATCATTGCAAGCCCTTGTGTGGGCAGCCAAGGTTCCAAAATAAGCTCTCTAGGCGGGAGTTCCATCTTGAGAAATTCTTCCGCATTCACAGCCCGGAGACGGGGCCGCGCCGAGGAAAGAGTGGGCTTGTTCAACTCGGTTCTTTTTTGGAACCGAGTTCTTGTAGCATCGCCGCCATCGGCAAGCGTAATCTCTGGGGCTTTATCAGTGATACGGCGGGCTAGTCCCTCAAGCTCTTTTAGGTTTTTTTCTTTTAATGCCTGGAAGAAACTGCCCGCTCCCTTAACGGGGTCTCCGGCGGACATTCTGCCTTTTGTGCGCTGATACATGGTCTCGGTCTGCCGGTGATCATACGCATCAAGGAAAACCAGCCCGAAAGCCCGGTAGATTTCATCATCTGAGAATCCGGCTTGTATGAGAAACGCCATAAAAGCAGCGTCAATATCATCGTAGCCATGTAGCGTTCCGGCCCTCAGGGACTTGCCCGTTTGATAAGATAGTACATTTAGAACATCGGCCCTATCTTTCCGGTCGAATGGATAAAACGCGGCGGGCAATTCCGGGGCCTCTCCAGTCCTTTCCCATGACCGGCCATTGGTAGGCGGGAGGATGAGATAATTCTTTCCCCCAACCCGGTAAGTGGCCTCGATGCCACATTTCAGAAAGAGCTTGGACGCGGCCGGCAAGTCCTGTTTGGTTTTGCAAATGAGATGCCGCCCGTTATTTGTGAGGGCTACTGAGGGGTTAACTCCCAAACCCCCGCATATAATCTCAATACGCCCGATATCTTCCGGGTCCTCAATATCCAGGGCGATAATACCCCTGGGGATAAGCCATCCGGTCCACCCGCCCGTTTTTTCCCAGGCTGATATTTCCTGTTCTGATAGGCCGGTGAAATCGGGTTTTGTGAAACCCTCGTCAATGGCTTGCTTGGCGGTCTTGTAATCGCGCCCAGGGTTGTATTTAGCGTTGTATCCCTTGCACCTGAGGGCCTTCCAGCCGGGAGCAATCAGGAAATGCTTATCCATTCCGGCCCCCTGATTTCAAGGCGAATATGGCCGCCCTGTAGCCTTTGAGTGCCCTTAGAAAATCGAGCACGCCTACTTGAGGATTGCTGTAAAGCTCCTGTAGGGCCTGATCGAGGTTACACCCTTGGACCAGAAATTCAACCTGACCGGTCTCCTGGTTTCTTTGCGGACTGATCTTAAAGGGCTTGCCGGATGCTTCAAAGAAGGCCGGTATTGCGGGGTCTGAATATATGCGCCGCTCTAAATTCTTTCGTTTCTCCAATTTGTCTCATCTCCTTTCCCTTGGCTTGGGTTTCGCCCCTGCCCATATGAGAATTAAAACAAGCGTGCAGTATTAAGCTGCAAGGGGCCGAGCTACTTAATACTGGCCTGCCCTTATAGAGATATAGCAGAGGGGGCAACCGGCTGCCGGTTTCCATATGGGTTTCCTGGTGGTTTTCCGTGGGCAGAGGGGGTCTGCCGCGGAAGATTCTTTTTGAAAGGTTTTGGTAGAGACAATAAACGTAGTTTGTTTCTTTGTGAAAATGTCAGATTCGATAACTTTGTTATCTTTGTAAATTTGTAAGATTTCAGGGCGCGACGGCGATGCAGACCATGAAAAGCAGCCTCTTGGCAAAAAGTATCACAGATGTTAAGGCGGGCAGGAGGGTCAGGCGGCCGACCGACAGGGAGGCCGCCGCTATTAAAAAATCTGTTATAATCCACGCAGCATAAAATTTGGAGGGAACATGAAGGCGCTGATACCGGGCGAACTAATAGAAAAGAAAATCCTGCTTATCCGTGGCGAAAAAGTTATGCTCGATGCCGATCTTGCAAGTCTCTATGAAGTAGAGACAAAAATGTTGGTGCGGGCAGTTAAGAGGAACATTGTCCGTTTCCCAGCGGATTTTATGCTCCAGCTTAACAAGGATGAGTTTGAAAATTTGAGGTTCCATTTTGGCACCTCAAGTCAATGGGGAGGACGCCGCTATCTTCCTTATGCTTTTACGGAGCAGGGAGTCGCCATGCTCTCAAGCGTGTTAAACAGCGAAAGGGCCGTAAAGGTCAACATAGAAATCATGCGCGCATTCGTGCGGCTTCGCCAGATGCTTGC
>JAKAGP010000450.1 GCA_021825785.1 Nitrospirota bacterium | reverse complement strand
TTGCCGTAAGGAAAAGATTCAGAAGGTGATCTTATTCTCAGCCTCCGTGATGCTTGTATCAAATGAGGTCTTCAGGAATTCGATGACTTTCTTGATGCCGGGTGTGAAACTGGTGGTGAAGACATTCCCGTCTGAGTCATTCAGCCGCATCGTGCAGTTGAAGTCATTGGATGAGATCTGGAAACGGTCCAGTTCGGAGCGGGTCTGCACCAGCTTGGCCCTCTTTTCAATGACGAGCTGGAGGTTTTCGATCTTGAGGATCTTCTCCATCATGGTCATTTCCTTCTTGGGCTCGGGAGTGGGAATGACCGGCTTTTCGGGTTCAATCTGCAAAACCGGCTTTTTCTCTTCGGTTTTGTTTTCTGCCGGATTGAGGATGGTCTTCACAATGGTCATCTCTTCGGCGGAAGGTTTGCCGTTTCCCGGTTTCAGTGCGGTATTCGTCAACTTTGTCATGTGATTCGCTGCTGCCCTGCAGACTTTTTTAGGCATCTGGCACGCCAGGGTTAAAAAAATTTATGCCCTGACAACAAACGGAATGAAAATTCTGGAACAAACGTTCAGGTCACTTCCGTGCAACGGAATGAATGAACCCGAAGGGCTGCAGTTCCTTCAGGAGGCGGCGTTTAGTGACACGACATTTTCATGAGTTTAACTTCGCATCAAATTTTGAGTAACAGTGGGTTGGGTTTTGGTACTTTTCACAAAAGTTCCCCGGAACATGGATTTCTTTTTTCCCGGCGGTTTTTCTTTGTCCCAGAAACTCAAAGAAAAAAAGCAATAAAAAAGGGAGAACCTCCCATTCAGAGGATCTCCCGGTTAATCAGTGATAAACATTGTTATAGCGGTCTTCGTCTTCGAAAGATGCTATTGACTGACGGTAATCCAGGATATCGCAGTCATAATGGCCGGCCTTCTTGCCATTGGGCCAGTAAATAATGGTTTCACCTTTTTTAATCGGTTTCCCGCAGGTGTGGCAGGTTGAAGGAAAGCGGGCTGTGATCTTCCTCGGATCACCGGAGTAATGTGTATGTGACATTTGAAATGCTCATGCCCTTGAGACTTATTAAGGCATCTGGCACGCCGGTTTTGTGTGATTGACTATTCGGCCAGTGCAGGCTCAAGGATTTCTTCTTCCGAGGAATCTGAAGGAACCTGTTCCTCAAAGGTGATTCCAAGGATGTAATCTGCAGCTTTCTCTGCCCTGGAAGCCGCCCAGAGTATCCATTTCTGGTTATCCCTGAGTTTTGATGCCCATCCGGATATGTATGCGGCGGAATTGCGGATGTTCAGTTCCAGGTGAGCGATCCCGGCCAGGTAGGATGAGCAGAGCTCGGCAACAAGTTCCTCCTTGGAATAAGGCTCATCTCCGAAGCGGTTGGACATGAAATCGAACCGGTTGAGTCTTTTCGGGTGACCGGTTGAGTGACCGAGTTCATGGTAAAGCGTGCGGAAAAATTCCGATGCGTTGGCAAAATACTTCATCTGCGGGACTGAGATCATATCGGCCATCGGGGAATAGTAGGCTCGATCGTCCTTATCAGAGAAATGAATGTCAGGCTTGTTGTGATAGCCAGTGATGATCTGCTCTGCATCGACATGATTTTCGGTGTGTCTTTCCTCAACCAGGTTTTGAAGCTGGGCGATCTTGGAAAGGCCCTGCTCATCGAAGTCGGCCTGCTCGGTATTGAAAATATGAAAGTACCTGAGCAGAAACATCTTTTTTGTTTCCCGGGTGACTTCATCGGTGTGGGTGGATGACTTCCAGAAGACCACCACCGTGGCCTTTTCACCCTTTCGGACCTTACCACCGTTGGCCCGGATCTGCTGGAAGGTACCGTAAACCCGGCTTTTAAATGGATCCGAAGAGAGGATCAGCCGGTTGATTCCCCGGTAATAATGGCCGTTCAGACTGACCGGTGACGGGATCTGCCAGAGCTTCTTCCAGCTCCCGGCTGTTTCAAGGTTGGCAATGATCTTTTCGGTAATCGCTGCATAAATCTGTGTATTGTTCATGGGTGCTGCGCCTGCCCTGGCGACTTGCTATGGCATCTGGCCCGCCGTTTGAATAATTTTTGGCGGGAACACCAAACGGAGCGCAAAATTCCGGTGCAAGTGTTCAGGTCACGATTTTCTGCAAGGAAATCTGAATGAACCCAAAGGGCTGCATTTCCTTCAGGAGGCAGCACTTACCGCCGCGAGATTTTGGCGAGTTTACCTTTGACAGGAATTAAGCAAACAATCGCTTGCTTTTGGTTACTTTTTCCAAAAGTTTCCCCGGGAATGATTTCTTATTTGCCAAGCTTTCTTCTTTGTCACGATATCAAAGAAAAAAGCGGTGTGCGGCCGTAAGTAAAAAAAAAAGAGCCGATCCGAAGACCAGCTCTCATTAGGGAGAAGTACCCTTTTAGAAGGGCACTTCGGAAGTTTCCTGCTTTGCAGCTTTGGATTTTTTGGTTTGCTTTTTCGGAGCCGGGGCAGGTTCGCTTACCTGTTCTTCTTCCAGGCGGTTGACGTAAACCGTGTAATCATGGCCGAAGTTGTCGGTATTCTGCAATTTTGCGACTTCCAGGGAGATGTAATCTTCGTCGTTGTATTTGTGGGCGAACTTGGCGATGTCGGAGATTTTCAGGTTGATCTTTATGATTTCAAGACCTTCGACTTTCTTTGCTTTTCCGATGTAGTTTTTTACAAATTTTTTCATGGCTTTGAGTTTTAGAGGTTAATTTATATGCAAGTGTAAATAAGACACTGGAGGGG
>JAKAGP010000449.1 GCA_021825785.1 Nitrospirota bacterium | reverse complement strand
CCGCCAGGTACGGGCTTTCGGTCGAGGACGTGCAGGACATCATCCAGTCCGCCATAGGCGGGGCTGATCTGACGACGACCGTGGAGGGGCGGGAGCGCTATCCCGTAAACGTGCGGTACAAGCGCGAATTGAGGGGCAATATAGATGCGATCAAGCGGGTATTGGTGCCGGTCGCCATGCCGTCCGGAGGGCCTGTCCAGGTTTTTTCCTCCGCAACCGGTATACCGGGGGCCTCCATGCCAGGAGCTGATAGCGCTTACGGGGGCGGGGGCTCAACCGTTCCCGGCATCACCCTTGCGCCGGACGGATATCCGGGGGCCCGGCCCGCGGTTGCCCAGGTGCCGCTTGGAGAGCTTGCGGACATAAAATTTGTGAAAGGCCCCTCGATGATAAAAAGCGAGGCGGGCTTCCCGGTCTCATATGTATACATAGACTATTCGGGCTCCGACATCGGGGGGTTCATAAAGGAGCTTCAAGGCAGGCTCAAGACGCTCAGCATACCGCCGGGGTATCACATCCAGTGGAGCGGCGAATACCAGTACATGGAGCAGACGGCAAAAAGGCTGAAACTGGTAATACCGCTTACGATACTGCTGATCTTCGTGCTCATATATCTGAACACAAAGTCCGCCGCCAAATCCATTATCGTGCTTTTGGCCGTGCCCTTTTCCCTTGTGGGCTCCTTCTGGTTCCTGTATCTTCTGCACTACAACATGAGCACCGCGGTCTGGGTGGGCCTCATTGCCCTGGCGGGGCTCGACGCCGAAACAGGGGTGGTGATGCTGCTCTATCTGGATCTGGCCTTCGAGAAATGGAGGAGGGAGGGCCGTCTGAAGGGCCGGGAAGACTTGAAGAGCGCCGTGATGGAAGGGGCGGTGAAGAGGATAAGGCCCAAAATAATGACGGTGAGCGTCATACTGGCCGGGCTCATCCCGGTGATGTTTTCCCACGGCGCGGGCTCCGACGTGATGAAAAGGATAGCCGCCCCGATGGTGGGCGGCGTTGTGACCTCCACTTTGCTTGAGCTTATAATCTATCCCGCCATATACATGCTGTGGAAGGAAAGGAGGCTTTTCGGCGGGAACCGCGAGGTCTGACAGGCCCCTGTCTAAAATCTTTTTGGAAATTGGACCGGCTTAACGCCCGGCCTGTTTTTACAACAAACCGCGGCAAAAAAAACACATCTCTTCGCAGCCAATAAAAATTGACAATCCGTTGAAAGTCCTTTAAAAAAAAGGGGAAAAAGCTTTTTGGGTGTTTTTGGCCTTTTTTTTGCTTATAATGACCGGACCGTGATGATCGGGATAGAATTTGGACGGAGGGGAGATAGAATTTAGATGGAGGCGAAAGCCAAAAAAATCTTGACAAAAAAGGACGGGAATTGATATAAAAATGCACGATTCCAAGGTCCGGGGATAGGAAATTAATTTTTAATAACACTGATTTTTAAGAAAACTAGAACCCGGGGGAGGTGATGAGGGCGGAGAGAGCGTACAGGGGAGTGCCCGATAAGGGGAAATAAAAACAACAAATCCGCCTTTGGCGGACGGAGGGGGCAACGATAAGCCCGGCTAACTAACAGGAGGTTAGGAATTGAAGAAGAAGTCCATAGCATTAATATTAGGCTTGTTTTTTGTTTTAAGTTTTGCGGCTACTGCCTTCGCCATTCAGGCAGAGATACCGTCTGAAACCACCGCCATTGTGGCGGCTGGCAGCACCAACATCACCCTCAGCGGAGATTTGAGGGTCAGGGGATGGTTCAAGGACAATCTTACCCAGGCTGGAGTTCCGACCAAGAACGCAAACGATGCGTACTATGACGAGAGGGTCAGGCTTGCGGTTGACGCCTCTTCGGGCCCCGTTTCGGGCAGGATACACCTGGAGTCCAATCTGGGCTCAAATGACGTCTCCGTATGGGGCAACGGCTCTTTCGATGGAAAACAGTCCAATGGGCTTGGAATCCTCGAGGCATGGATAAACTATGCAGGCAGCGGACTTCTGGGCGTACCGTCCGGCATCAAGGTGGGCCATATGCCCCTTGCGCTTGGCCCGGCCCCGCTCTTCTTTGACCACAGGAAGTTTGGTGATGACGCAATCGTTGCTTACGCGAGCCCGGCGCCCAATGTGCATCTGACCGCGCTTACCATCAAGGCAGTGGATCAGTCCCAGGCGACCAATAGCGACAATAAGGACATCGATGCTTATGTTGCGGTGGCCAACGGCGAGTTCGCCAAACAGGAGCTTGGCGTGGACTTCACCTACGTTAACGACCCGAGCGGCGCTTATTTAGCCTCCGGCCAGTCTCTTTCCCTGCAGGATCTTGGTCTCTTCGGCGCTGGTTCTATCTCCGGCATAGGCTACACTGCTGAGGCAGACTTCCAGTTCGGCAAATTGAATGACACTGTGGATGCCTCCGGCTACGGCCTCTGGCTTAACCTTAACTACAAGCTTGCTCCCATCACCATAAGGGCGCTGTTTGCCTATGGCAGCGGTAACGACGGCAGCGATGCCACCAAGAACAAGCAGCTCATCAACTTCCTGTCCAGCGACAGGCGCTACACGCTTGTGTATGAATACACCCTCAAAACTGCGGCAGGCGCGGAGCACACCGGCATAGCCAATACCCAAGTGTATAACGTGGGTATTGACTACAACCCGCTGGCGGCCCTCAAGCTCTCCCTCGATGGTTACTACCTCAGGGCTAACGAGCTCACGGCAGCAGAGACTGCCCTTGGTCAGAACAAGGACCTGGGCACCGAGG
>JAKAGP010000016.1 GCA_021825785.1 Nitrospirota bacterium | reverse complement strand
ATAACAATGGTATAGAGAAAAGAGAGCAGGCAGTTCACATTATCCAGGGGCGGTCTCCGGTTTCGCTCTCTGAAGGCAAACGCATCCTTCTGGCACGTTATCAGACGATCGAAGACCCCAAAGTAGGAGTTGGCAGCATCACCCTCTATCCCGCGCACAACGTCCAGCAGATGATCACTCTGCAGGCTCCTCAGGGAATTTGCAAGCATCTGCGAGGCCTGAGACACCGCATCAGCTTCGATCTTATCTGCATGGTCCCTGAGAGATCTCTGCAGAACATTCCTGCAGTTGGCGAGCTTTCCTGTCACAACCGCACGCGCAATCGCAGCGGAGCTTTGCATATCATCTGCCCTTCGGTATTGCTCGCGTCTCAAAAGCACATTACCCGATACAGGACCCTGCACTTTAGCCAGAAAGCTGCCGTTTTCCGTAAGAAAACTTATCGCTACACATTTTTCAGCGCAGAACCCCATCAGATATGGGCTGCAGGAGACCTGGCCGAAACAGACTATCCCGTCCAGCGTATGCACCGGCAACCGCAGGGCAATTTCATTGCCAATCTTCACCACAACTGTTTCACCTTCTTTTGAAAGATACGCCCCCTGAGTCGTCACGAATAAGGTATTAAGGTGTTTTTTCATTCCGCCTCCGCCAAGGACATCAGATATCTTCTCACCGATCTTGCCTTCCCGCAGGTCTTGGGCATGCACAGTTCAACAAGCGAGCATTTGTCGCATTTCCTGGCATATTCGGCCTTTGGCGTCACCCCTGACGAGATAAGCTCATGCACCTTTTGTGCAATTTCCACTGTCTCGCTTCTCAGCCCTTCGTCAAAAACAACATCCTCCCTGCGACGCGTCTGCCCATAAAAAAGAGCTCCCCCGGGTATTGAAACATTCAGCATCTCTTCAAGGCAGATAGCCTGAGCGCAGAGCTGCACCCTGTCGCAATTGTCCTTCTTGGGCTTTCCGCGCTTATATTCAACGGGGAACGGCAGCCACAATCCGTTATTGGTCCTGTGGAACTCGACCACATCAGCCTTCCCGACTAGCCCGAGCTTAAGAGACCGTAGTGGCACACTATAGTCGATCCGAACATTCCCCCGCGATTCGAATTTGTTGCTATCGGCCTTGTCATGCATGATACGGCCTTCAGCGGTAAAAATGTTTTCCGACCACACCTGCTCGACGTGGATCAGGGCGCACTGCCTTGGGCAATAGCTGAAATGCTGCAAAGAGGACAACTGAATCAAATCCTCTTCAGAATAAGGCTTATTATCAGAATAAGGCTTATAAGTCATATAGGACCTATTCTTTCCTTCTTCTTTCAGACCTGGCTTGATAGAGCCTTTCAGTAAACCCACCCTTTGTCAGAAACGCCTTTTCCAAGGCCCTCAATTGCTGGTCAAGAAGGTAGTTTGTCTGGTGAATCAGGCAGACCATGGTGTTTGCGGCGGTTTCCGGAGGCGCAGCCTCAACATAGGGCTTATAAGTCAAATAAGCCCTATTGTTGCTGTACGCAAGCCTGCGTACAGCAACCGCCTCAGGGTGCTCTTTTCCCCAGAGGACAAGCCCGCGCTGGCGCAGGAAGTCCTTGAAGTCCAGCAGAAGCTCCTCCAGGCTCGCCCGTGCCACTCCGATCAACTTCAGTTCGGTCTTTTTTGAGGTGCCTGACGCCATGCTGCCCTCGGCGATGTTCTGCTTCCCGCTTCGGGCAGCCTGCACCATCTGGTCATGGGTTCGGGACCGGATATTGATAAAACGGTCGCAAAACACCACCGTGGCGTCATAGACGATCTCCGCCATCTTGTAAGACTGAAGGTCAGCATACCCGCCGTGAGGGGGGATAAGCTGCGGGTCAGGCATAACCGCCTCCCTGAAATTCCCCGGCCGGCAGACGCCCTTGACTGCGGGAACATACCACTGTACAATAACTTGTACATAATAAAACGGAGGCCATGATGGACACGATAACGTATTCCGCTGCCAGAACCAGTCTGGCGACGACCATGAAAAAAGTCTGCGAAGACCACGAGCCTGTAATCATCACCCGGCAAAAGGAAGAATCAGTGGTAATGCTTTCCCTCGAAGATTTCAGGGCGCTTGAGGAGACTGCATACCTGCTGCGTGTGCCGAAGAATGCCAGGCGGCTCATGGAATCCATTGCAGAACTCGAACGCGGCGGCGGTAAGGTCCGCAAACTCGCAGAGTGAAACTCATCTTCTCGGAGCATGCCTGGGAAGACTACCTCTACTGGCAGAAGACCGACAAACAGATGCTCAAACGCATCAACCGGCTTATCCATGAGATCATGCGCGACCCGTTCACCGGATCCGGAAAGCCTGAACCCCTCAAACACGGCCTCTCCGGCTACTGGTCGCGCCGCATCAACGACGAACACCGACTTGTCTACCGGCCCGCTGAAGATGCGGTTCTTATAGCAATGGTTAGGTATCATTACTGAGTCATAACTTCCTTCGCCCTCCCCTTGCTCCCCTCCTTGGCAAGGAGGGGCTGGGGTGGTGGTGTTATAAAATACTTCCGACATCCGATAAGACTGAAGCTCCCAGGCACGACTAAAGTTTCACCTCAATCGTAACACCCTTCGGCATGTCAGCCTGAGTCGACACAGTCACAGCGTAGTCGCTAAAATCACGCGCAGGCTTGCTTTCGTCTTTGCGTTTCACATTAATGAGGTCAAAGAGAGCGTGTGCCGAAGTATTGCCCAATTCGCCATCGTGTTTGAAGACGATCAATTTTCTGGCTGCCATTTCCCCACGGGCCGCTGACCGGTCGTGGTCGAACATGTTTTGCAGGGCATCCCAGAACAATTTCAGATCATCTTCCGAAAACCCGGTTTGTTTAGCCAGAGGAGCTGAAATAAAACCGTGTACCCGATATAGGCCGTAGGGGATAAAAGTTTTTCGGCCCATAGTCCTATTATCGCCATCTTGGGAATCAGCTTCTTTTTTGGTCTCTACTGCCATCCTGGTAATACTTGCCTCCAGCGGAACGACAGGATCTATGCTTTGTGAAAAGGCAAACTGCACCGGCCCGCGAACCTGTCCACAATTGTTTTCTTTAACCGACATAACGGCCCCGAAAGTCCGAACATCAAAAAAGTTCTTGCACATCCAGGCCCGCGCTTTACCTGTTTTTACAGCCTTATCTTTCTCGTCCGCTACTGCATCATAGGCTGGCTGCCGACGTTCAGTAAGTATCGCTTTTTCTTTAACGTAGATGTTATACGGAGTCTGATCTTCTTTAAGCAACTCCACGTAATTTCTAACTTTGCGCTTCAAGCAGACATCCGTTGTAATCCCATGACCGGTCTCGGGGTCAATCCGGGGCAGATTTCCACCATCCGGATCGCCATTCGGGTTCCCATTTTTTACGTCAAACAGCAGGACAAACTCATAACGGTTCTTAATTGGCTCACTCATTATTCTCCTCCTTCGTTTTTGGTTTCATTTTTCCGGTAAAGTGAATTCCTTTGCTGGTAGTAAGCAATGGCGAACAGTCCTTGATCTTGCAAATTCATATGGGCTGGGAACAAGTTGATATGCTCCATGATTTCTGAAATGCGTCTATCAGAGATGTGGCCGTATTCAGCCTTTTCTATATGGTGCTGCGACAGCCGAAGCAACCGTGGAAAAACACTTGCTGGTGTGGCAGATGCTGCACTGAAAAATCGATCCTTGATGGTTGAATTAACTTTGCCTAATGCATCCAATTGCGCTTTTTCGAGGACGGCAAACAACCGTCCGAGAAGATACGAAACCTCCCGCCTTTCGGTGTCTAAAGACATTGGAACCTCCTTTTTATAATTTCGTTGTAATACCGCTTTCAAAATCGAAGCCCTGAGATAGTTAACGTTGGTAATAGGCTTTCCTGTCGATGGATGTTTTTTTGCTTGCTCTGCCCTAACGCGTCCCATTACTCCTTGATAAAGATTTTGGGGATAACGCGCTCCGGTGAGAATTGCACGGGTCAAGGCTCCGCCCAATACAGGGGAAATATCTTTTGTCTCTCGGGCGGTCTCCTTGAGCAGGTGCCAGACTCCTGGATACGGAATGTCCTTCTCTGAATGTTCCATCTCCAGATTACTGAAGTGATCCCGTATCAGGCTCATTAATTCACTGACTGAGCAGACATGCCAAAATCGTAAGGCCAGACGCGCCTTGTTGAGAGAAAGTCCGAGGATATAAAACTTAAGATTCTTGTCAGCTTCGAGTTCGCGGGGTAACGCTCCATGGCGCACCGCTTCCAGAAACTGGTGGACTGGAATCGCAGCCGCCTGGTCTTCAATAGACGGGTTCATCACCTGACCGAAAAAGGTCTCGACCGATGATGCCCGCTCCGCCCAGAAAACGGTAGTTGCATCACCTATGCGAATCCTCTGGGTCTTACTGCGCAGCAAAAACTTGAGCGCTGACGAACTTTTGAATTCAGCCTCAACCGAGATTGGGGCATTCTCTCCTTTCTTTTTTCCGTAGGACTCGTAAGCCACCTCATTGAATGAAACAAGCGATGCCCCAGAGCCAAACTTGAACTGGGCATATTGCGGCTGAAGATCGTGAATTTCTCCATCAAGAAAACTGACCCCACGGGAGAACTTTTCCTTTGAGACAAAATCAGACCAGAGCTTTGTTACCTCCGGGCGTTCATGGACAAATCTTCTGGAATCACCCTGCAACTGGAAGGCAACCCATTTCCCATGATCTCCACTGATTTCTTTCCAATCCCTTAACTTGACGGAATCGTTCGGATTCCAGCCGGAAAGAAAAGCTTTAACAGCAAGAACACCCTCGTCCTGTGATTCTCCACAGACTTCATCAATCAATTTTTTAAACGACTTATGGTGAACATCCTTTGTTGTGTTCTCAGACATCCCGAAAATGTAGTCTGCCTTATCAACCATGAAGTTCGGGGTTGTCGCCGCAGCATTAGCACGAACATTAACTTGGTTAGTATAGGGGGCGGTTGAAGTCCGAAAGTCGTAGGTATTGGCCTTTATCTGGGTCCGCAAGTCTTCAGGTTGCCCGATGAGATTTCCCTCTCTGTCAACGGTGATAACGAAACCGATATCTTCGACACTGAAACCATATGGTGGCACATCTGTTCCAAGGCGGTCGTACAAAGAAACCAGTGACTGAAAGATCATGAAACCACCTCCTGCAGACAATCGATAATCCCGTCCTGCATGACCGCCCTGAAGAACCGCGGGGTCATTTCATTGGCGAAGTCGATATCGTGCAACATGAAGCCCAAATCCTGTTTACCAGTGGATGCTGAAGCAGGGATTTCGTCGCACCATTCAAAATTGACCGGGAATTCTCGACAACCGAAATAAGGGCGGTGAAAACACTGGCCGTTTTTCACCCGCCGCTCAAAAATGGCCAAATGTTTTCCTGGATCAGAATCATCGCCACACGTTACTTCAAAATGGGCTTCGATCACATATTCAACATTCCTCAGAACCATGGCCGCCCGCTGTTGGCGATCATCTTCTATGTAGCGGCAGACCGGTTTCCCTTCGTCCATATCCCGCTGATTCACCGAAACCCTATTGGCGAGTTCATTGCGCCGGATATTCTCAAAGCGGACAGGTTGCAGCACATGGATGCGGTCAATCACCCAACGAATGGCAGGCTTCCAGTAAATTGCCTCGAGAATCCCTCGGGCAGCCGAGGGCGTTATAACATCGTAGCTGACTCGCTCCACCTTCATTTCCGGGCGCGTAAACAACGCGTAATCTCCCCATACTCGCAGTTTGATGCCGTAACTCATTCTTGCACCTCCTTGTTATCCAAAAAATGCATTCCCTTCAGACGGCTTACACCTGAGCCCGGCAGCCTCAGAGTAAAGTTCTTGCGAACGCAAAACCCAAACACCAGGCATTGGGCTTTCCAACCAGTCCTTTATTCCTACTAATTGATAATGGTAAATTTGAACACAGAACTGCTGTAGCTTACGAAGTATTCCTCCTTTGTGTTCGGCAAATTCGAGAGCTCTTACTAATTCGAGAGCTTTTTCTTCCAGGGCAACGATTACTGGCTTGGTTGCCGATTGGATCATCTGGAATTCAGCAATATCACGAAACTGGATATCCCCCATGTATGCTGGACGACACAGATTCCCGATGATTCCATCCCCATCCATCCGCTGTTCATTTTTCCAATAGAAATCCTCAAAATACTCTCTAACACATTCGGGAGCGGTAAGCCTTCCAGCAAATGGGCTGAAAAGCTTAGCGGCCGCTTGCGCAGCATGGCGGACAAAGGAACACCCTGCCTCTTCAGTAAATTCAAATACACTTACCTGGCATGGGATTTTACTTAGGCCGTTCCGATTACATCGCCCTGCCGCCTGGGCAATACTATCGATCCCCGCAACCGCTCGGAACACGCAAGGGAAATCAACATCCACCCCTGCTTCGATCAACTGCGTACTGACCACCCGACATGGCAATGTATTTTCAGGTGCTAATCTTTTTCTAATTTCATCCAATTTTCTTGTTCTGTGGGCCGGATACATCAAAGCGCTTAGGTGGATGTTCTCATCAGATTCCGGCATGGCATTATAGATATCAAGTGCCTGCTGTCGGGTATTCACGATACATAAGACCTGTTCATGCTCCAGAAGTTTGTTGGCAATCTCCGCCTCGGTATATTTACCTATATAGATCTCCTCCGTCCTTTTCAGTGCGGCGAAGAGCGAGGGGATGTCTTGGATTATTTCCCGGACATTTTTCAGTCCGGATGTGAATTGTTCTGAAAATTCGATGGCAGGTTGTGTAGCCGTGCATAAAACCGTAGTTACCTCATAGTTCAGTGACAGCTCCTTGATGACTTCGAGGCAAGGCTGCAATTTTTCAACCGGTATGGCCTGAACTTCGTCAAAAATAACTAAGCTGCTTGCAACATTATGCAGCTTCCGGCATTTCGAGGTTTTATTAGCGTAAAAGGAATTAAAAAACTGCACGTTGGTCGTCACCACCACCGGGGCATCCCAATTTTCGGTGGCCAGGCGTGTTTTCCATTCAGCCTCATCCTGGAGAAAGTTGCAATGGTGTTCCAATACTGCATCGTCGCCAAACATATCCCGGAAGACCTTGGCGTTCTGCTCAATAATGCTGGTAAAAGGAATGACGAAAATAATCCTTCGCTTTCCTTTAGTTATAGCATGATTCAGCGCAAAGGCCAACGAAGCAAGGGTCTTGCCACCACCGGTTGGAACCGTGAGAGAAAACAGCCCCGGTTCCAGTTCAGCTGCCTGCAAACAATCTTCAAGAACCAAATCTCGCTGTTGGTTAACTTTTAAAGTATGGTCAGCCGCATTGCGTAGAGCATTGAAATTCGCCCAAAACCGTTTGTGAAGTTCATTGATGCTAGGATAGGTTAAGCGCCAGTCTGACTTTGTTTTGTCCAGCGCAGCTTCAGTATCAAGAAAATCGGCATCCACGAGACAGGAAAAGAGCATCCGCACAAAGAATTGCAGTTGAAACCCCATGCGATCCGAATCGGGCTTAAACGGAAGGCTAGCAGGAAATTTCGGGACCGAATAAGGCACAGTAACATCTGGGAATGGCTGCCGAAGTTTCACCTCCAATGATGAAATCGGTGAATCGCTCCAATTAGGCAGTCCGCCATGATGCCCAGCAATACAGTAAGCCAGCAGCTTTCCCGCCTCGCGTGAGTTCTGGATAAGCCATTGCGCACCGACAGCGGCATGGTTTGGGTGCCCCTCATAGTAATTGGCGAATTCGTCAATAATTCCATTAGCCTGGCGTAAATAGGCCTGCCAGGGCCGGGTGCCTTTGCCAAGGTCATGATTTGACCCCGCTAATTCACCCCATTTTTTTGAGCCAAAATAATTTGCGAATTCAGCAGCTGTTTTTGAAACATTTTCCAAATGCTCTTCCAAGAGATGCCATTCTTCAATCGGCTTTCCCTCTATGCTGTGTGCAAAATATTCCGGCATTACCTTATCTCCTCATGCCCGTCGCCTGCCATCTTCCCCCATTCCCCGCACCCAAACTCTCCCGCAAATTCAGCCGCCACCCTTTGAACCACCCCTCCCAACCTCCCCTTGCCAAGGGGAGGAGTATAGTAGGGTAGATGCTCCCGCAGGGAATGCACACGGCCGTCTTCGCTTACATGCGCAATCGGTTCATTGGATTTCACTGAAAGTCCCCCTATTTATTCCAAGCCCCAGCATATCACAGTACCTCCCCCAAACAATGTCCTATGTATTCAATAACTCTTTCGGGAAAATCTCGATACCGGGCGCCGCATGCGGTTGCCCCTACGATTCATGAAATCATAATGCCATGACACCTACGTCATTCCGTGTCATACATTCTCCAGGCCCCATTCCCCACACCCGAACTCAACGACAAACAGCCATTACCCCTCCCTGCCTCCCCTTGCCAAGGGGAGGAGAAGACAGCCCTTTCCTGCTTTCAGATTGTGTCAGGTAATTTCCTGACCCTCCCTGAATTTTCATGCCCCTCCTTACCAAGGAGGGGTTGGGGAGGTGAATTTCTATTGTCCACCCTTTTAACCACCCCTCCCTGCCTCCCCTTGCCAAGGGAAGGAGAAGAAGCCTTTTCCTGCTTTCAGATTGTGTCAGGTAATTTCCTGACCCTCCCTGAATTTTCATGCCCCTCCTTACCAAGGAGGGGTTGGGGAGGTTAATCTCTGTTGTCCACCCTTTGAACCACCCCGCCCATCCTCCCCTTGCCAAGGGGAGGAGAAGACAGGAGGATATCTCGAACCGGTCGGCGAGATCTTTTGCGTTAGGAAAGCGGCCGTCCCTTACCCTCCGGTGAAACCAAATGAAGCGTTCGAATTTGAGCCGATCACCCATGTCCCGGGATTATACTACAAATACGTCCCCTGCCGCCTCGCGGTTCCCCGGTACCCGAAATGCAGGGCCGTCCGTACGGCTTTTTTTACGGCCTGAAAAGCTTCACCTCCAGGTCCTTGACCTGCCTGAAATGCTTGCCGTTGCCTGTTGCCAGGGGAAGATTGTTCTCTACGGCAGTAGCAGCGATGATGGCGTCCCCGGCTCGCATACCGGCCCCCAGGCCATATTCTTCGACATAGACCAACGCCCGGTGGCCAATATTCTCAGTCAGGGGGAGAACTATAAACCCCATATCGATGATGAACCGCTTCGCAAGCCTCTGCTGAGTCCTGTCCTCAGCCGCCTGCAGGAGTTCCATAAATGTCTGTACGGAAAGGAACCTCTGATTCGATGCGTCAATGACAGCCGCCGCCTTTCTGTTTCCCCTCTGCACCCATATAAAAATATCGGTATCAAAGAGCACTGTACCGTCCTCCTCTCAACCTGTCCATGACCCTGTCAACGGGCTCCGTGTGATCTTTGCACATGCCGAAGAAGGCATGTTCCGCAGCCCTGACAGCTTGCGGCTGATCAGGAGGATGGATCACCCCCTTCAGTTTACCATGGGAGAGAATCTGCACCAGTTCCCTCTTGTCAAGGGCGTTCAACACCTCGGCCATCCTGTATCTGAGATCTACAACTGACGCCTTCATAGAACCTCCAATATGTATATTTAACATATACATATTAACATATTCACCTTACGATTACCCGGCTGACACAAGACTTGGCCCCTAAACGAGTGCCGGATTCTCCTACCCCTCCCCGAACCTGATCTCCCCGAAGCACTCCGGCAGGTGGAAGTTCAGACTGTGGACCGGCTTCCACGATGCCCAATGCGGATGGGAGGTATCATCCCCGCACTTATAGAAGTTCGCCCTCCACCTCTGCCCTTCCGGATCTCCGAGTGGACCCGTAAATTTTTCGAGGAGGGCAAAAGGGATGAAGAATTCGAGGAACCAGAGGATCGGCTCCCTCTCCTCGGGATCAACGATCTCCGGCAGGGAATGATACACAATGACCCTTTCGCCGTCTTCAGGGGGAAGGGGCGTAAAATCCCTGAAACCTCCGGGCACCCGTTCGGGATTGACGATATAGCTGCAGAGCAGGGCCCCGCCGCAATTGAATTCGAAATTGAAATAGCCGCTGTCAGCTCGGGGACGGACAAAGAACTCGACGCAGCTGTCCTTGTACACAGGGTCCATGTACCCGGTCCGCAGGCAGCGGACATACCGGTCTTCGACACGGAAGAGTCCGTAGATGCCAGCTGCGTCATACAGGAGCTTCACACCAGTCCCGGGGTGGTGGCCGCTGCCTTCCTTCCTGAAATGAGTGAGTCTCAGCGTGCCTGCGCCTGACCACGCCGGGCCGTTCCATAACCCTGCCATTTCAGGTCTGACCAGTGCGAATTGTATGGTATACATGGAGTCCATTGTAAATCCGTTTGCCAAAATTGTCACCTATTGTATAATCTTGATACTCTATATAAAACGATAAGGAGTCTACCATGGAAAAATGCCCGTGCGGATCAGGCCTCTCCTATACCGAGTGCTGCGAGCCGCTGATCAAAGGCGAACGGCCCGCGCCGACCGCAGAAATGCTCATGCGCTCCCGGTATACCGCATATGTGAAAAAGGAGATCCCGTATCTCTGCACCACCCTCCACCCTGACCACCGGAAGGATTATGACGAAAAGAGCACACGCGAATGGGCCGAGGGCGCGGAATGGGACAGACTCGAGATTCTGAGGACAGAGGCCGGCGGCCAGGACGATTCCGAAGGCACAATCGAATTCACCGCCGTCTTCACACAGGAAGGCAAGACGGTCGCACACCACGAGGTGGCCACCTTCACGAAGGAAGACGGCAACTGGTTCTTCGTAAGCGGCGAGCCCCCGAAACCGAAGACCGTGGTCCGCGAGGCGCCGAAGGTCGGCAGGAACGACCCGTGCCCCTGCGGCTCCGGAAAGAAATTCAAGAAATGCTGCGGCTAATCTGACCCTCTAAACGTCCCTGACGAGGAGATCGAGTCCTTCCCTTCCCCGGAGGCGACCGGGATATTCAGGTTCTCCGAAAAAAGCGCGCGCCCGATCATTGGGGTTTCCCTATGCTCGATCTCCTGACAAATATTCCTGTTTTCGGAGGGTCTATCTTGTAGTACCTCTGCAGCCCGGCAATGATCTTCCCGTCGAGCACCACATCGCGGGCCAGGATGAGAAGGCCCGTGCCGCTCCTGATGTCCCGGGAAAGGACCATGCCCGTCAACAGCCTTGTCGGGTGGACCTCGACCTCAGGCTCCTTCGGCTGTCCGGATAAGTCTTCCGCCTTTTTCTTCAGTATGGCCGCAGCCACCCCAGAAGGTGCCCGCAATCTGCCAGCAGCGCACCTCGTTTTTGCCGTAACAGGCACAGGGCTGCACGAGGCAGGAAAACGGAAAACTCCTGCCTCACCGCGCCGGTTATTTTTCCCCTGGCGGCAGCGCCATGTGGCGTATGATCTTTCCCTCGATGAGGTAGATCACGATCTCGGCGATGTTCGTCGCGTGGTCCGCGATCCGTTCGAGATACTGCGCGATGAAGCTTACCTTCATGGCGCGGGAGACGGTCGAGGGGGTCT
>JAKAGP010000448.1 GCA_021825785.1 Nitrospirota bacterium | reverse complement strand
CTGGGGTAAGGGATTTGCAATGGCCGGGCGGCTGCCGCCTGCTGCCCGGAAAGGACTCTCAGGTCTTCTCCTTCTCTCCGGGGCCGGACTCTTTCAAGCGTTTCCTGCACCCTCCCGTTTCCGAATTGTTTGCATTCAAAAGGAATGGGGCGAAAATAGATTTTCTGCCCGCACCAAAAATATCGGAGCGCCCGATGGCTTTTTTTGCCGTCAGGCCCTGCGATCTGTCCGCGCTGAAGCTTTACGATAAAATTTTCCTTGGCGGCCCTGTGGCAGACCAGGCATACGAATCTCTCCGCCGCGGCTCTCTTGTCGTGGCATTGAATTGCCTTTATCCGGGTGATAACTGTTTCTGCCTTTCCATGGGCACCGGCCCGGAGGCGCGGGACGGCTTTGATATACAGATGACGGAACTGGAGGATTCCTTTTTGCTGGAGGAGGGCAGCGCAAAGGGCGCGGAAATACTTGAACAACTCTCGCTTGGGCAGGCGGGCGCAGATGAAATCTCCGCAAAGAGGCGGAGGATTGAATCCTGCAAGGCTGCTTTTAAAAAATCTATTGCGGCGCATGAGTTGCCTGGCATAATTTACGCCAACCTGGGGCATCCACACTGGGATGATATCGCGCGCCGCGATCTGGAATGCGGCAACTGCACACAGGTATGCCCAACCTGTTTTTGCAGCACCAGCTACGACTATGCGGCCCTGGGCGGCATCGCTGCCGGAGGGGCAGTCTCCGGTAAAAGGTTCAGGAAATGGGATTCCTGCTTTTCCCGCAGTTTCGCGCGAGTGCACAGCGGCAATTTCAGGCTTTCAAGGAAGGCCAGGTACAGGCATTGGATGGCGCACAAGCTGGCCTACACGCAGGCCCAGTTCGGCCTGTCCGGATGTGTAGGGTGCGGAAGGTGCATCACATGGTGCCCGGCCGGCATCGATATTACCGCGGAACTGGAGGCGCTGCGCCATGTATGACAGGGCACGTCCTTTTGCGGCCAGAGTGAGATGGGCCAAAAAAGAGACAAGGGACACCTCCACCTTCGCGCTCTGGATAGAGGACGAAGCCATAAGGCGGCAATACACATTCAGCCCCGGCCAGTTCAATATGTTATCTGTACCCGGCATCGGCGAAGCCGCGATATCAATCAGCTCCGGGCCCGAAGACGGGCCTCTCCTGCACACAATCAGGGTTGCCGGGGACGTGACCTCCGCAATTTCCGGCATCTGCGCAAGCAATATCGTGGGCATGCGGGGCCCGTTTGGAAGGGGCTGGCCCATGCAGGAGGTGGAAGGCAAAAGTCTCATCGTTATAGCAGGGGGGCTTGGGATGGCCCCCCTGCGCCCGGTGGTGCGCCGTCTGCTTAAAAGCGGAATGGGGCATGGCACAGATGAAAGGCCCGTCCTTATCTATGGCGCAAGGTCGCCAAGGGACATCCTGTTCCGGCATGAATTCCAGACCTTTGGCCGCCTTTTCGACGTGCACATAACCGTGGACAAGGCGGACCCTCACGAACACTGGAAGGGCCGCACCGGGCTTATCCCGCCCATACTGGAAGAAATCTCCCTGCATGGCCCGGGCACAATTGCCTTTCTGTGCGGCCCGGAAGTAATGATGAGGTGCATGATCAACGAACTTCTGCTGCGCGGGCTGCCTGCGGAGCAGATATTTCTTTCCCTGGAGAGGAACATGAACTGTGCCATGGGCACTTGCGGGCACTGCATGTTCGGCCCCAAATTCGTCTGCAAGGACGGGCCTGTTTTCAGGTACTCCGAAGTGCGGCAGTTTATGGCCGTACAGGAGATATAGAATGGCAAAACCCACGATTGGGATATTCAAGTTTACCTCCTGCGACGGCTGCCAGCTCTCCATATTCAATCTTGAAGAGGAGTTTCTGCAAATTGCCGGGCTAATGGAAATAGCATATTTTCAGGAGGGGCAAGACGCCCCCGGTGGCAATGGCTTTCAGGCCGGGGCGGCCCATTTCGATCTTGCAGTGGTTGAGGGGTCCATCTCAACGGAGCTGCAGTCGAAAGAACTACTTGGTATCCGTGAAAATTCCAGCCGCCTCATTACCATTGGCGCATGCGCAACCGCAGGGGGGGTGCAGGCGTTAAGAAACTGGGCGGATGTTTCAAAGTTCAAGGCAAGCGAATATCCGGCCCCGGGCGCCGTCGAAGCCCTTGCCGAATCTACCCCCATATCCGCGCACGTCCATGTGGATTACGAGCTTTGGGGCTGCCCCATAAACAGCGCGGAGTTTTCAGAAGTGCTGGCCTCATTTCTGCTGGGCAAAACGCCAGGAGTCCCCGGTTACAGCCTGTGTATGGAATGCAAGCGCAAGGGCATACCATGTGTGCTGGTGGCCGGGCAGGCGCCCTGCCTGGGGCCTGTCACCCGCGCCGGATGCGGGGTTTTGTGCCCTTCATTAAACAGGGCGTGCTACGGGTGCTTCGGCCCGAAGGAAGGAGCAAACATCAAGGCCCTTATGCGGATTTTTCAGGGTTTCGGTTATACGGAAAACCAGTGCCGGCTGATGCTGGACAAGCTGAACACTTATAAGTTCAGGGAGATGGAAGAAAAAGGTTGATGCGCGGCAAGACCATTCAAACGGATTACCTCTCCAGGGTGGAGGGCGAAGCTGGCCTCTTTGCGCGGATACTTGCAGACAGGGTTGAAGCGCAGTTCAGGGTGTTCGAGGCCCCCAGGTTTTTCGAGTCCTTCTTAAAGGACAGGTCCCATCAGGATGCCATAGATTTTACGGCAAGG
>JAKAGP010000447.1 GCA_021825785.1 Nitrospirota bacterium | reverse complement strand
GAAACGAAACAGGCCCAGAAATCGGCCGTGGACGCCCGCCTGTTCGCGGAGAGCATTGTCGATACGGTGCGCGAACCCCTCCTGGTGCTGGATGACGGCCTCAGGGTGATAACGGCAAACAGGTCTTTTTACACCGCATTCAAGGCGGCCAGGGAGGAGACTGAAAACAGACCGGTCTTTGAGCTTGGCGGCGGCCAGTGGAATATTCCGCAACTTAAAAAACTCCTTTCCGAGATTCTTCCCAAGAATGAAGTTTTCAATGACTTTGAGGTCGAGCACGATTTTCCAGAGATCGGCAGGAAAACGATGCTCCTGAACGCCCGCGGGATCATGCAGCAGGGCGAAAAAAAACAGATGATACTCCTTGCGATTGAAGACGTTACCTTGCGCAAGCAGGCGGAAGATTCTCTCAAAGACGCCCTCAAAGAGAAAGAGGTCCTGCTGAAAGAGGTCTACCACAGGACTAAAAATAACATGCACGCCATTTCGAGCCTGATAAGCCTTCAGACGAATAATGTAAAGAACCCTGAAATCCGGCAGATATTCAAAGAGACCCAGGCCAGGATACAAGCTATGGCCCTTGTGCACCGTATGCTATATAAGACAAAGGATTTGTCCAAGCTGGACCTGAAGGACTATCTGAAAGAGCTTGCGCGGGCTGCCGCCGCCGATTATAAGGCAGCCAACGTCAGGCTCAATCTGGAACTCGATTCGGCCCCAGTCTCTCTAGATGTGGCCACGCACTGCGGCCTGATAGTAAATGAGCTGCTCTCGAATTCCATGAAGCACGCCTTCCCCAACAAAAGGGGCGGAAAGATCAGCATTTCCCTGAGAGCGAAAGGAAATGTAATAGAGCTGGCCTATTCGGATAATGGGATAGGTTTTCCGGAAGGCTTTCAGATAGAGCGGTCAAGCTCTCTTGGGCTAAGGCTGGTGGACACGCTTGCCAGGAAACAGCTTCAGGGCAGTCTGGAGATATTGACCGGTAAAGGTGCGGGCGTAGTCATCCGGTTTGACACGTCTCGCCTGGGAGAAAAATGACAGGTCCTAAAACAAGAAGTGATGCCTATGCAGCTTTCGCGGTAATCTGTAGAAGCCTGACTTTCGAAAGACCAAACATTTACGATAGAAACTTTCACAGAGGCTGAGCAGATGTTTCCCGTAGAGTTCGGGAAGAATTGTTGCATCCGCCGGGTTCATCTAAAAGTGCGGAGTCGAAGGGGCAGTCATAATCTATCCGCGACCGACATTAGAATCATATACCGGTGGAAACCTGCCATCGGGAAGGGATGCCACTCTAAAACGAATCATCTTCTACTTTTCCAGGTGTTTTCGCTTCCAGGTCGGCTAGGACCTTTTCGACCTCCTCCTCGGTTCCCCTTAACTTGCCACGGCAAAACTTGATCAACTGGGCAGCCCTTTTCACCTTGTCAGATAGCGTATCGACCGCGATATTCTCCTCTTCGATCTCTTTTACGATGGCCTCCAGTTCTGTCGCTGCTTTAGAATATGTAAGCTTATTCTCCATGAGTAACCTCCTGAACCTTTCCTTTTATCGTCCCGTCTTGAAGGCGGATGCTTATTGATACCCCTGCTTCCACATCGGCCACTGATTTAAGCACCCTACCGTCAAGGGAGGTGACACTGTAGCCTCTTTTGAGAACATTTACTGGGTCGAGATGCCGCACCGTTTTTTCAAAGACGGTCAGCTTGTTATCCTCAGCTTGCAATAGATGCAGGGCATGAATTTTCATATCTTTTTGGGCAGAATCCAGTTTGGCCTTTTGGCCCCTGAGAAAGGAGGGTACCGCTATGGAAAGCCTCTGAGCAAAAATGCCCGGGTCGCTTCTCTTGAGCGTGTTTTTTACAGCATAACGGAATCTCTGCATAAGAGACGATAGGTTATGGTTTTCGTCCTTAAACGCCTTTTCACAGAGCCTCCCGAGCCTTCTTTGGGACTCCAGAACGCGGTCCTCAAAAGCCTTGAGCCCTGAAATCAGGAAATCGGCCACGGCAGTGGGCGTCTTCATCCGTGTATGGGCCACCATATCCGCCACAGTGTCGTCCCTTTCATGACCTATCCCGGTAAAGACAGGAAGAGGAAGCTTGGCGATGGCAGCTGCCAACTCATATCCGTCGTAACAGTTAAGTTCCACCTGGGAGCCCCCGCCCCGGACCAGTGCCACAACATCGAAGGCGTCCATGCGCTTCTGGATTTCGCACAGGGCCGCGACAATAGACTTCTCAGCTTCCTGGCCCTGCATGATTGCCGGGAACATCTGTATGTTAAATCTGTATCCAAACGGATTATTGGCCAGATGACTCATGAAATCACCGTAGCCAGCCGCCCCAGGCGCCGATACCACGGCTATGCGCTGCGGCACCATGGGGAGTCTCCGGCCCTTGTTGAGCTCTATAAGCCCCTCCTTTTGGAGCCTTTCGATAACCTCCCTTTTCTTTCGGGCCATCTCGCCAAGAGAATAAGAAGGATCTATGTCCCTGATAAGGAGACTCAGCCCGTAAACCTCATGAAAGTTAATGGCTACAAGGAAAAGCACCTTCATACCGGATCTAAGATGCTCCCCGGTAGCTTTCTCGAATTTCTGGCTTATTTTACGGTACTCGTAAGACCAGCAATTGGCCCGGATCTGGGCCACGGTCCTATCATTGTCTTTTTCGATCAGATTGAAGTAACAATGCCCCTTCTGGTCGCACCTGGATTCCGCTATCTCGGCGATAACCCAATAGGCATCCGGAAATGAG
>JAKAGP010000446.1 GCA_021825785.1 Nitrospirota bacterium | reverse complement strand
ATTTTTGAGAAACATCGCTGCTTAGCTTATTTGTTGTGGCGATGTGCATCCAATACGCTTGGACATCCGCAAAATTCATCCCAACGCCATCGTCGATAATATGTATCTCATTTATTCCAGAATCGTTTTCAATAAATTTCACTGTAACGTGTCTGGCGTCGGCATCATATGAATTTTTAACAAGTTCGACGAGGGCATAGTGAACTTTCTCAACCAGACGTTCTCCTAGCTCACCCAGAAGTGCGCTATCAACTGTAAATTTCAGTGTCGTCATAATGATTTATAAAATAGATATATTTTGTACCAGTAATTCACATGAAATTTCAAGTACTTACCTATTTATCCTCAGGTGAAGTTAACATCCGCAAACTGCGCCAAGCCTGCGCAGTATCCTAGGCACGGGAACTAGGGACAGACACTGTTTTTCTGCATTGATGTTCAGTCAGTGACAATTCGTAAGAACTCACGCCCAAACGATGTTAAATATGCGCCTGCAATGCCAGGTTGAAAAGCGAGTAGCCCCAACTTCGCAAGGTTCCCCATTGAAATATCAGCCACATCAGGGGAAATACTGATATAACCTGCGATTTGATTATAATTAGCTGTGCTGCCACTCAATTTTTTAAAGTGGCTAAGTACGAGAGCATCCGGCGGCTCCATTTTCGAGATTGCCTCTGCAAATGATTGTCGGACACCATTAGACCTCGACGGGTCAATCGCAGCTGCTAGAAGGCCCGCCCAAAGGTCTTGCAGTGCCTCGCGGCTTTCATTAGCCGCACCACGAAGAATCGGAAGCGCGACTGTAAGGCTGGCCGGGGCATGGTCTTTGACTCCCCTCGCTTCAAGTTTTTCTTTACTGCGCGTCATTATCTTTGCGATGTTTTCTGCGCGGCGAACTCGAAGCCAATCCCCTCCCAAGTAGCCTATTAAATCTTGAGGTGTGCTCCCGAGAGCCTCTTTAACAAAAACAGCAACTCCACCGAGAGCCTTGATTATTTCCTGACCAAGTTTAGCCTGTTCATCGCTGATTGGAATCATTGAACCTTTATCGGACATATACTTCTTACCTCCTTGAATCTTCCATTATAACAAGGAAGGCACGGTAAATAGGCTGCAAGTCCGGTTTTTAAAGGAATTTAGGGGAAATATCCGAGACACATCCCAGATTCTTTTAAAAACCTTCATGAGACCAGCACGGCCAGTAGCGCGGACTTGAGGACAAATTCCGCACAATTTTTATCATAGTGCAAGGTGCGACTTCCTGAACGGATTGTAGAGCGTTCTGAATTTACACGAGGGGCCATGTTTCCAGCCGCAATCTCGTATATCGAATGTGCTAGCGGGGGTAGCCAGGGAACTAGGCTCAGTACTTCTTCTCCTTCTTGACCACCTTCCCGACGATCCTGTACCTGTGGCCCCTTTTTAGCTCGATATTCTGGTACTTGGAATTGAGGGGATGGAGGAATAGAGTTTTCCCTATTTTTTGAAGCTGCTTGAAGGTGGCCTCTTCCTCGTCTTTTTTCGCGACTACGAAGTTTCCCGGGACGATTTCTGCGTCCGGATTGACAATGATCACTTCCCCTTCCGAAAATTCAGGCATCATGCTGTCGCCTTTCACCCGCAAGGCAAAAACGTTTTTGCTCTTCACGTCCGTCTCCGTCCATTCGTCTGGTTCGGCTGGGTCGTCCGGGCAGCAGCCCTGCCAGCCGCCGGCCGTCACCCATGAGATTATGGGCACTCTCCTCATTGTTTTAAGCGGGGACATCTCGATATTGCCAGGCACATATCCGGTCTCAAGCAGGAACTCGTTTGGATCCGCCTGCAGGGCCCGGATGATTCTCATAATTACATCGAGAGTGGGCGATTTTCTCGCTCCTTTTTCGATGTAGTGTACGTACTCCGCCGAGATCTCCGCGATTCTTGCAAGCTCGCTTGCGGGCAACCCCAGGGCCTTTCGCCTTTCCCTTATGTACTCGCCAACTGTCATCATGGCATTAACTATAGTTCTATTAAAATATTTTTGTCAAGCATTAACTTCCGTTAGATTGACTTTAGTTCTAGGGCTCCATTATGTTTATACCTGAATTACGTCAGAAAGAGAGGGGCCATCAAATGCAATCGTTCAATCCAGCCAGAATCATCCAGAAGAGAAAGAGCCTGAACAAGACGCAACAGGACCTAGCCAGGGAAACCGGCCTGAGCAGCACCGCGATCTATTACATCGAGAAAGGCCGGAGGGCGCCAACCGCCGGGACACTGGGCCGAATCGCAAGCGCCCTCGAATGCAATGTCGACTATTTCTATGAGGAGAAACCTGACAATAGCGCCAATAACGGACAGCTTGTTTGATAAGGGAGGGAAATCATGGAGCCGTTTCGAATGGAGTTTGGTGGGGCTCTAACGGACGTATCTGACGAGGAGCTTCTTCATTGGGTCCGCGAAAACCTGCCAAAGATAAAAGGGCACGCAAAAAAATATCTTTCCTACTCGCCTTATGAACTGGAGGAGTTTGTCCAGCAGGCGTATGAGGCCGCCGTAAGGGCCTGCGAGCGCAGCCTGCGGATGGGCGCCACATTTGAAAAAATATTTTGGTCTTCCTTCCGGATTGCCTGCATCAAGATGACCTACACACATGGAGAGAAGATTGACGTGTACCACGAGGAATTCCGGGAATTCGGAGACGAGGATGAGATGGCGACCCGGGTGCCGGCGGAGTTTCTTGCCGGCCGGAAGGAGGTGTTTAGGTCGATGGACGACGACTGCC
>JAKAGP010000445.1 GCA_021825785.1 Nitrospirota bacterium | reverse complement strand
TCCGGAAAGGCCTGAAAAGCTCGGTCCTGACGAATTCCGCCCTCATGCCGCATCCGTCGTCCTTTGCCCTTATAAATACGTTTTCTCCGGCCCTTCCGGTCTCTACGCTTATGTTCCCCTTCCGGGCCGTTGCCTCTATCGAATTGAAAAGCAGGTTGATTACCACCTTCTTCAATTCCTCCCTGTCCGCCATGGAGCCGGCAGGCCCGCCAAAGCACGATATGACCGCCCCTCCGTTTGCCTTTTTCATCTCGCTCACCGTCTCCGCAACAAGCTCGCGAAGGTCCGTAGGCTCCGGTTTGAGGACCGGCTTTTCAGGCACGCCCTTAAGTCTTCTGATAAGTTCGAGCATCTTCGAGAGCGTTGCCTGTATCGTAAGAACCATGTCCTGCTGAAACTCCGGGTCGGCCATATTGCGCTTCGAGTTGTCGAGCAGAAGCGAAAGCGAGGACGCCAGGTTTTTAAGGTCGTGAATCACGAAGGAAGACATCTTTGCAACGGCCGCCATCTCCCTCGTCTGCGAAAGCTCCTCTGAAAGCTTGAAAATCCTGAGGGCCAGCGAGGACTGTTTTGCCAGGCTTTTCATGACATCGAAATCCTCGTAGGTAAGCTCCTCGCGGGCAAGCTGCCCGCCCAGCAGGATGAAGCCTTCCAGATTGCCGTCTGCGGCCAGCGGCACGGCAAGGCAGCGGCCAGCATGCCCGAAAAAAGCGGCTTCCTCGTCAGTGGGAACGTATTCCTTGTCGGCCGGGTTAAGGACCCTGTTTCTTTTCAGAAGGTAAGACAGGAGCCCCGCAGAGATCCGGACATCCTTCGCCGCCATGGGCATCTCGATGCCGGACGCCAGGACGTACAGGCCCCGGTCATTATTGTACAGATATAGCGCGGCCCCCTTCAGGCCGAAAACGCCCCTGAACGTGCTGAGGACCGCCTCCTCCACCTGGCCGGTCGTCCGGCATTGCGCGAGATAGTCGGTAAAGGAGAGCCAGACGGCGCGGTAGTCGTGCTTGCTGGCATAAAAATGCTTGCTGACAAACACCTTCACCTCTCTCCTGAACTGGCTGGACAACAGGAGGATGACAGTAAAAATCCCGGCTGCAAAGGCCGCAAACGTCATCGCGCCCTTCCCGAAAGACAGGCCCAGATATTTTATCTCCAGGCCTATCAGGCCAAGGCTTATAAGATAGCCCCCCACGAAAAGCGCCGTCATCGATCGGTAAACGACGTACCTGGAGACCGCCACCCGGGCGCCCCTCCCGCGGAAAAGCCTGGAAAAAAGTATCAAAAGTGCGGAAATGACAAAGATGCCGGACCTTACCGGGACAAAGCCAAGATTGATTGAACGATAGAGCAGCCCCTGGCTGTAATAAAAGATGAGGACGGCGAAGATCGCGCCATAGCCGATCACCTCGAATTTCATCTGCCACCACTTCACAGGGTCCCGGATGGCCCTGAACGTCACCTCCAGATTGAACAGGGCAATGATGCAGTAAAGCATTATCCCGAAATAAAACAGGTAACCGGCGGGGCCAAGCGGCAGAATTTCGCCGCTTGCATATTCCGGAAAGAACGAGCTGTAGGGAAAAAGCAGCGCGCCTGCCGGGAAGGCAAGCGCCAGGGCCGCGAACACCCGGGAGAGCGCGGGCGCACGGCAAAGGGGATCTTTCCGTCCGTATGTAAGGCCGAAAGACATTGCGGCCAGCGGCAGCAGCGACTCGGTAAAAAGCAGCGGCCTTGGAAAAACCGCGTGGCCGCCCGGTATCAGGCCGCCGAAGGCCTCTATCAGGCAAAAGATGATAATGGAGAAGACGGGTCCCGCCTCCCGGATTGAAACACGCCCGGAGGAAAATAAAATATGCAGGGAAATCGCCAGGAAAAGAAAACAGGCTAATCCCGAAAGAAGCGTCTCAAACATATCCGCCCGCAATCGCGTAGTGAAACATCACTACCATCATCGCGGCAAAGAACCGCATCTCCCGTTGTCTCTTGTTTTCACTGGAACCTATCTCAAAATTGATTCTGAAGCGAAACAGAGAGGAAATCGCGGCAGCGGGGTCCCCGAAAAATTGAAAATTTTTTGGGGCAAAGCCCTGGAGAAATGGGGAAATCGCCCGGAGGCGCAGTCCCGCCAAGGCGGGATTGAGGACGATTTTCCATTTGCGACGCTATGCCGCGAGTAAAAATTCAGCCTCGTGCAGCCGGAAGCGATTTTGAGATATGTTCTTGGCTTGAAAGCTATTTTTCAACCCGTACCGCCAGGACACTGCCGGGACACCCCATCAACATTGCCAAGCGGTCATAATTCCGGCCCAACCATCCCGCTTTTTTGGGCAGATAATAATTGAACTCGCCGATCCTCTTGAAATTCAGGACCGACCGGACACGAAAATCTTTTGTGAGTCGCTCTATTTGGGCCGGCGTGTTGCTCTTATAATAAACAGGATAATTTTCATACCGCCCTTGACCGCGCCGTCCATGTATTGCATCCAGGTACAAATCTTTTATGCGCAGACGTTCGGTGATCAGTGAAGCCCGGACGAGGACATGACGCGCATCGGCGGTAAAACCCCAAAAAACGCCCCCCGGCCGCAAGACATCATGGATTTTTACCCAAAATGCCCCGGGATCGGGAAAATGCTCCAAAACCATGACTGCAAAACCAATGTCTATGGAACCCGGGGAAATAGGCGCGTCTTCGAAACGGCATCTGTACGTTGTTGTAAAAAAATCTCCGAGTCGAATATTTTTATCGGGTTCGATGCCAATGTA
>JAKAGP010000444.1 GCA_021825785.1 Nitrospirota bacterium | reverse complement strand
TCGGCAACCCACAAAAACCCCTATAACCTGGTCTACCGGCTGGACCCCATCCGGGCCTTTGACCTGAAACTGGTCAAGCAAATCGTGGTCGCCAGTGTCAGGGCTGAGGAGGATGCCCGGTATGGGTATATCCGGCTGGATGAGGTCATTCCTAAGGCCAAATCGGTAAAGGCCAAGGTGAGTATCCACAAGCAAGGCCCAAGAGGCCCCAAGGTATCTTCCGTTTTGGTGGGGCAGGATGATGACCTGTTTGTGAAGTCCGGCGAAATGTCCGTCTACAAGGACGGCACGGTCATCACCGAGATCAACGCCACTCCTGGCGATGAGCACATTCGGTTCGCCAATGGTCTGCGCATCAATCTGGGCAAAGAAGTCGGTGGTGTGCAAGACGATGAACAGCGAGTCCAAATCCGGCTGACCATTCAGAAGCATCTCGACAAGGAACTCATGCTGCATGGGCAAGGCAGAGGCATCAAAGTGTTGAGCCTCTTTTTCATCGACAGGGTCGCCAACTACCGTACCTATGATGACAACGGCCCTATGCCTGGCCCGTTTGCCCGCATTTTTGAAGAAGAACTGGCAGCCATGGCACAGAAGGAAAAATACAAACCGCTGGCATGGTTACAGGACAAGGCGCATCTGGAAGCTGTGCATAACGGCTACTTTGCCAAGGACGGCAAGGGTAAGCTCAAGGACAGCCGTGGAGATACCCAGGCCGATGACGAGGTGTACAACCTGATCATGAAGGATAAAGAACGCTTGCTGTCCATGGATGAGCCGCTACGCTTCCTTTTCAGCCATTCGGCACTACGGGAAGGCTGGGATAACCCCAACGTCTTCCAGATATGCACACTGCGAGAAATGGGCAGCGAGCAGGAGCGCCGGCAGACGATTGGCCGCGGTTTGCGACTGCCGGTGGACTCTGATGGCCTGAGGGTTATGGATGATTCCATCAACCGCCTGACCGTGATCGCCAATGAAGGCTATGCCAGCTTTGCCGATGCTTTGCAAAAGGAATATGAACGGGATTGCGGCGTCACCTTTGGAAAAATCCCCATGACGGCGTTGAGTCGTTTGTCCGTGGTGGACGGTGATAGCGAAAAGCCTATTGGCCGGGACAAAGCCGAAGTATTGAAGGCGGCGCTGGTGGAGCAGGGGCTTCTCGACCACGATGGCCGCATCCTGCCTACCTTTGACCCCAAACGGCAGGGCTTTCGTATTGTCGTGCCACCAGCCCTGGAAAGTGAAGGTATTACTTCTGCGGACGTGATCGATCTGCTTTCCAAATACCGCATGGAACGCCATGTGCAGAAGGACAAGGATGAACGGCCCAACCCATTCAACAAGCAGGTGTTGCTAAATCCGGATTTCAAGGTGCTGTGGGATCAGATCAAACCGCGTACCCGCTACCGGATTGGGTTCAGTACGGATGAACTGGTTCATACAGCCGCCAAGGCTCTCAAGGACATGCCAGTCATCAAAAAACCAGCGGTGCATGTGGATGAAGCGGCCCTGCCGGTCGGTGGCGGCGGCGTGGGCACCAGAATGATCGCTAGTTTAACCATGGACGGCGGTGCTACCGTGACAGCCATTCCGGACATCATCGCCTATCTACAGGAAAGCACAGGTCTGACCCGCTCCACCTTGGCGCTGATCATTAAGCGGTCGGATACCATGCAGCAGTTCATCAATCATCCTCAGCGGTACCTGGATCAGGTGACGGCCATCATCAACAAGGAAATGGCTCGGCTGATTGTGGGCGGGATAGAGTATGAGCGCATCATGGTTGGCCCAGACGCCGAATGGGAGATGCACCGGCTGGAGGAATCCGAAAAACTGGTGGACTACCTGACCAGCCTGAAAGTAGACCATCCCGACAAAACGCCATACCCCTACATCGAATATGATTCCCAGGTGGAGCTGGAATTTGCCAGGAAGATGGACAGCCGTGAGGATATTTTGGTCTTCGTGAAATTGCCCAAATGGTTCAAGGTGGATACCCCGGTGGGCACCTACAACCCGGATTGGGCCATTGTGAAGCGGGATGGGGAAGGCGAAAAGAAGCTGTATCTGGTCCGGGAAACCAAGGGCACCAAAGACATGAACAAGGTGCGTCCCGATGAGCGAGACAAAACCCGCTGGGCGCTGTAATCAGAATTGCAAGCGGTGTAGCAGATAGAGGAGCTATGAGAATGCACACAGGGCTGTCATCAGGAGCGCGAATTGATATTGGATCTCTGTCGAATCAAAGACGCATGAGCTCCGCCAAACGTGTAATGAAAGCCAGCCAGACTGGCAATCTCATCAAGAGGCTACATCACCTGGTTGAGCGTAAGAGCAATCCGGACAATTTTTTAGAACCACTGGGTAACCTGCTGGATGGCATACAGCATAAGGGTGCGTTCTTGACGGATGTTACTTTTTACCGCGCCCGGCAGGTGGCCACGTCCTTGTTCACGCATGTCAATGAACTTAAGTACCCGCCCAAGGAAATAACCCCGAAAGGCCGTCTAAACAGGGAAGGCAGCCCAATACTCTATGCGGCATTTTCGCCAGCCGCAGCTTTGGTGGAAGTCTCAGCAAAAGTTGGCCAAAATGATGCGATAGCGGTTATCGAGGTGCGTCCCGGCCACGCCGATCTGGTCCAGTTTTTTCCGATCGGCATGCCGCCCTCTAGTCCTTACGCGACCCCGATACGGCACAGCCGCGACAAGCTTGTTCACAGCTATTTAAACGGTGAGATAACTAATCCTGTTTATGAAGGCAGCGAGCA
>JAKAGP010000443.1 GCA_021825785.1 Nitrospirota bacterium | reverse complement strand
TCTCTTGAGGAAATACGCCGCCTGGAAGCCTTGGGCAAGGCCCCGTGGATTACAACTGAGAAACTTAACTTCGGCTATTCCAAGGCGCGCTACTGGCTCAAGGTTGAAATCACTAATGTCTCCTCCATTGAACAGAACTGGATAATGGAGTTCAGTTATCCTCTGATACAGGTGCTTCATGTATACCGCTTTGATGACGCTAACAATCCAGTTTCCTGGCTGACTGGACGCCTGGCCCCTTTCAGCAGCCGCCCGATAGCTCATCGCAATTTCCTATTCAACTTTTCTTCCGCCAAGGGAAGCCATACCGTTTTCTACCTGATGTTGGAAAGCTCGGGGACCCTGTTGGCTCCTATGACGGTGTATTCACAGCGGGAATTCCTGGGCCGCAGCGTCGGGAGCACGGCCGGCATAGGGCTTTATTGCGGCGTGATTCTGGCAATGGTGTTGTTCAACTTCTTCCTCCTGCTTACCTCCAGGGACAGGAATTATCTCTACTATATCTGTTACGCATTCACTTTCTGCTTATTAATGAACACCCTCAATGGGATGACCTACCAGTACCTGTGGCCGAACATGGTAGCATGGAACCGGGTCAGCGTTCCGATACTGGCAGGCGTCTGCTACCTATTTCTTGTCCTCTTCACCCGGTCCTTTCTGGAAACTAAACGGTATGCGCCCCGCCTGGAACGGGGACTCTCCGTTATACTCGCCGGGGCGTTGTTTCTGATATTTGGCGGATTGCTTCATTACGGCCTGCTGGTGAATAAATTCACCAGCTTTTTCATTTCTGCCGCGCCGCTTGTGGTGCTGCCGATATCACTCTGGTGTCTGAGGAAGGGCTCAAAGGTGGCCGGTTATTACTCACTAGCTTTCAGCTTCTTTTTTATAGGTGCAGCTTTAAGGGCGGCCAGGGATCTTGCCTGGATACCCCAGAGCCTTTTTACCGATTACGGCGCATACTTCGGTTCAGCGGCAGAAATGCTTCTCCTTTCGCTGGGCCTGGCGGCGCGCATACGTCTACTAAAAGATGAAAAACTGCGGTCTGAACTGCAAGCCTTTGAAGCGGAGCGACAGTTAACCGACAGCAGGAGTGAACTTGAACGACAGTCAGCTATTTCCTCAATGGCTGCTCAAGTGGCCCATGACATCCGCTCCCCGCTCGTCGCCCTAGACGCCGCGCTCAAACATACGGAACAGCTCCCCGAGAAACAGCGCGTCATGGTGCGCCACGCCGTCAACCGCATCCGTGATATAGCCAATAACCTCCTCGAAAGGAACCGCTGGCAGCCAGGGGTTACGTCCGCCTCGGACGCCGGCAGGCAATCCCCTGGCGAGCCCATGGCGGCCCACCTGCTATCAAGCCTTATAGACCCGGTCATCACCGAGAAGCGCCTACAGTTCGAATCAAAGCCCGGAGTCAGCATAAACTTCGATCTGACCCGCAAAGCCTATGGCCTGTTCGCCAGTATCCAGCCCGTAGAATTCGGCCGCATGATCTCCAACCTGGTAAACAACGCCGTCGAAGCCCTGGGAGACAAAGGCGCGGTGGACGTACGCCTCTCTAGTGAGGACAGAACGATTCTCTTAACGATGACCGATAACGGCAAAGGCATCCCGTCCGAGATCTTAGTAAAACTCGGACGGAAGGGCGAGACGCACGGCAAAGCCGAGGGCTCCGGGCTCGGTCTGTTCCACGCCCGGTCCACAGCCGAGAGCTGGGGCGGCAGCCTGACTATCGCCTCAACACCGGGCAAGGGGACCGCTGTTACGATAAAGCTGCCGCAGGCGCAAACCCCGTCAGGGTTTGTCGCGGCGTTGGAACTCACCCCAGGCCGCCCTGTGGTCGTGTTCGACGACGACCCCGGCATACATCAGGTATGGCAGGGCCGGTTCGAATCCTCCCGGCTCAAAGAGCATAATATCAACGTGCTCCACTTCAGCGAACCGGCCGGTCTGCGCGCCTGGGTAAAAGCCGATCCGGCAAAAGCAAAGACCGCCGTCTGCCTTTTCGATTATGAATTGTCGGGATTTAAAGAAACCGGCCTGAGTCTGGCCGAAGAGCTGGGCCTCTGCGCCCAGACCATCCTGGTCTCCAGCCGTTGCGAAGAGAAGCGTATAATAGAGGACTGTGCCCGCCTTAAAGTGCGGCGTATTCCAAAAGGCCTGTCGGATTTCGTCCCAATTACGATTGCTGCTTCTGCGGCGCCGGCGCTCGCGGTCCTATTGGACGACGACGCCCTCACACATATGAATTGGGAAGACGCCGCACAGGAGCATGGCGTAGACCTCAAGGCTTTCACAAATCCAGCCGAGTTCTTTGTGCGCCTCAGTGAATTCCCGAAGGACATCCCACTCTATATAGATTCCGAACTCGGAGAGAACATAAAAGGCGAGAACATCGCCGCGGACCTTAAAGAGAAAGGTTTTACCAACATCTACCTCACTACAGGCCACCCGCCGGAGAGGTTCTCGCATTTTCCATGGCTACAGGTGGTCACCAAAGAAGCGCCCTGGGGCGAAAAGACCGAAGAATAAATGCGGCCGCTATGATCAGGGCCGCGACGCCGCTTCCACTTCCCCAAGCAGCCTTATAATATCCTGCGCCGCCTCACGCATCAGCGGGATCATTTTATCGCGCCGCTCGGGCGTATATTTCGGTAGTTGCTCCGCCGCCGCCTTAAGGTTGACCGCCCGCGATTTTATATTATGGTATATCTTTTCCAAGTCGGCCATTGTTATTTCTCCCCCATCGGCCGCGCCTTGGCCAGCG
>JAKAGP010000442.1 GCA_021825785.1 Nitrospirota bacterium | reverse complement strand
TATAAGTCCAAAGGCATTGTCTATATACAATGAGGCAGTAGAGAAGCACATGCGTTTCATGCTAGGACAGCAGACAGTATTTCAAAATCACGTACAGCCTACTGTAGCCCAAGTACTATTCATGAATAAGGTACATTGTCTTGAGCATCTACAAATAAAGCCTTCTTTTGGTTCTGATTTTGATCCAAAAGAACAAGGACAAGCATGGCAGTATATGGTATCATTAATTATCAAGATAGTTAACGAGATTTGTAGTTTGCTAGGAGATTATACTCCTCTTCCTTCTTCTATAGATGATGTAAAGAAGAACACAGCATTCTTCTTATCTCATCCTAAGGCTATTTTAATCGACGATCTAGATGCTTTCTTAGACGAGAACGTCTTACCCGAGTTCTTAGACTTCCTAGTAAATACCTTTCCAAACATGCATTTGATATACAGCTCTAGACCTAGATTAGGCGCTAAGTATTTTTGAGCATATAGAGAGTCCAAAAGGACTCTCTTCCGTGTCCTTTTTTCTTGGATTCCAGATGGTTTCAGATACATAGTACTTTGATGACTAGAAGGAGAAATGGTTCTCCTTCATCGCAACTACAACAAGGTATTTGATCATGAACATCAACATGAATTATGAGTTGGCCAAATCGGTTCTGCTGACACAGAACCACAACCATCCGTCAATGACGGAGGCTGCGAATTTCGTGGCCTCCGACGTCAGTCTCTGTCGTCGGATTGCCGACGAGGCCAACCTGGCCATCACGGCGGTGGTTATCTGGGGTCTTGTCCAGATAAACTATCCGGACGGATGGGCCTTTGTGGCTCCTCTGAACGATCAGTCTATGTTGGTTCACTGAGGTTACTGCCATGAAAATCACCATCTATTTCGCGTTACTATCGTTGGCTTTCTGCATCTTCACCGTAGCCGCCATGAGCGGCTGTGCGTCGTCAAGGCCATTGTCGGACACCCAGCTGTGTAAGCTGATGAAGAAAGATGCGGACAGGGATTCGTGCCTAATGCAGGCCCTGAGTCAAAGGGCCGAAGCCGCCAAGCTTCAAGCGGCTGCTGACAGCCACCGGCCCATTGTGGCCAACTTCGAGTCCAATTAGGACTCGAGAAGAAAGCCTCCCATGAGGCTTTTTTTTTTGAGCATAAAAGAGAGTCCTCAGGACTCTCTCTATGTTGGATCAGGTGTGATTGGCGCTGGTCCCTTCCACGCCCTGAACGATGCGCTTCTTGGTACGGGTTTCCAAGGCGGTTAAGGCCAACGAAAGGTGCTGCAAAGCTACCTTGTTTTCGTCGCATGGAAATTGCCCATCCAAAATGAGCAAGCGATCAATCAGGATAGCCAGCACGGCTTCGGAGGTTATACCGTTGACCCCAAACTCCTTCACGGGGCCTTGCTGGAAACGCAAGGTTTCATGAACGGCCGAAATGCCCTTGATGTCATACAAATGTCCATTGACATAGGGCGCGTTGTCATCCCGCCGCGCATAGACTTCAAGGCTGTTGTGATCGCTGTAAATTTCATCGCTGCTTTGCATGTACGACTCCGTTCATTGAGGGGTAGGAGGTTGAGGGGCTAATTGGTCGGCGTCTAGCGACGTCCACAACTCTCCCCATAGATAATCGACTGTCTGTTTTTCTTCACCTGTATAGTCCTGAGGCTGGTGAGAAATCACCCGATCAAACGGGATTGGAAGGTCAGGAATGTCCTTTCCTGCATGGGGCACTTCTAGATCGATCTTAACCCAATCGGAGAGCTGCCCTTGACGCGTGAAGAAAGCGTCTATTTCCCAGACCAAGTCAGAATCCGGTACGGGGAAGCAATACCGAACTTTCTTGTAGCCTCCCGTACCCATTTCCCTCAAGGAGGCGTACATGTCCTTCGAAATGAGGCACTCAACCTCTTCAGAGCCTCTTATTCCCTCTCTACGGATCTTGGTGGTCAATACCCACTGGTTGCCGTTAATCTCGCGTATACGGGCTTTGCCGCGTACGTCTGTTTCGACAGGCACAAGCCACTGTTCATGGGTTTCTTTCTTCGATGCAAACTTATCGAGATCTTCGATGTTTCTGACCTTTCCGTAGAACGTATACTCGAGTTCGACTTGACGAATGCCGTTCGGCAAAAGGTCTTCTAAACCCAAGGACTTCGGAAGCTTGATGGCTACAGGAGCCATCTTTTTCAAAACGCGCTCAAGGTTCCTGGACATGGCGTATAGCCTCTATCTTAAATTCAGTTCATACGATTCAATCTTTGGAACTAAAAAAGCTCGATTACAGATTTTTTCAGATACATAGTACTCCCATGAGTAGAGACAATAGTGTCTAGACTCGAATGTTTCAATGGGAGAAACACTATGACTACCCATCAGATGTTCATGACCTTCGCAGCTATCTGTTTGGTCATATCAGCCACAAACTTCTACGGTGCTGCGATTACGCAGGACCCGGAAGGGTGTGGTACCCTCTGTGCTTTGACGGCCGTCTTATCGTTGGCCACCTCAGCATACCTTTTCATGTTGTAGGAGTAAGGAAAATGGAAATTGCGATCCATGCAGCCGCGTACGCGGCTGCGTTGTTCTCGTCAATCTCCGTGGCCTATATGGCCATGTAGATCCCTAGAGCCCCCTTCGTGGGGCTTTCTTTTTTTTTTGCCCTTAGACTACGATTGTAGTTAATTTCAGGTGCACATTACATTAGTGTCTTGAAGACTAAACTGGAGATTTAAAATGGGTCGTAATGTTCGAAAAGTGCCAGGAAACTGGCAGC
>JAKAGP010000441.1 GCA_021825785.1 Nitrospirota bacterium | reverse complement strand
CTGAGCTATCCCCTGCGGGACATAGCCACGGTGATGACCGCCATCGTAGTGCACGATGAATCGGAAGGCGTGGTGCCAAGCCCCATTGCCGCCGCCCTCATTATCGCGGACAAGGCGGACGTACACAGAAGCCGGGTTAGAAAAGTTAATGATATAAAAGGCGACATACACGACAGGGTAAACTTTGCCGCCACGGAAGCTGACCTGAACGTGGACCCCGAAGCCAGGGTCATAACACTGAACCTTGTCATAGACACCCGCATCTCGCACGTGATCGAATATTTTGAGATCTTCCTGGCCAGGATGAAAGGCTGCCGGGAGGCCGCGCGCAAACTGGAGTCCGAGTTCCAGCTCTTTATAAACGGCCTGAGGATGGCCTGACCCGATATTTATTTAAAAAACCCCTTGCCCCTGCTCATCCATTTATGTCAAAATACGCGGAGTTTGCATATTTTTTAAACGTTTTTTTCTGAAACGGCCGCCCCGGAACATTTTGAATTTGACTTCATTATGATTTCCAGGCGCCTTCTGGAGGTTTTTGGATACGATGAAAAAAAAGATTGTATGGCGTGTCATCCTTATAGCAGCGGTGGTGATCGCCAGCGTTATTTTCTTTCTGCCCAACACCCCCGCTTTCAAGTACATGCCTTCCTGGTGGCAGGACAACATGCCCGCCAAAGGCATATCGCTTGGACTTGACCTTCAGGGCGGCATCCACCTTGTATATGAAGTCGAAGGGGACAAGGCCGCTCAGAGCTCAACCCAGAGGATAGCGGATGCCATAAAGAGTGAACTCGCGCAAAAAGGCCTGAAAGACACGGTTACCGTTTCGGGGTTGGATATACAGCTGGTCCCCGGATCCCTTGACGCCAGGAAGATGGTGCAGGATAGCTACCCGGACCTGGCTGTCCGCGAGGGCGCAGGCATGGTTTCCTACGGGCTGAGCCCCAAGGCCATTGCGGACATAAAGAACAATGCGGTGGCTCAGGCGCTGGAGGTAATCAGAAACCGGGTGGATCAGTTCGGCGTTGCCGAGCCCTCCATACAGAAGCAGGGCCAAGACGAGCTTGTGGTGGAACTGCCGGGTATAAAAGACCCCGCGCGCGCCATACAGATAATAGGCAAGACCGCAAGGCTTGAGTTCAAGGTTGTGGATGACGAGTCCCCTGTGGCGGCCCAGCTTCCGGGCAGCATCATCCCTGGCGGGGAAAGCCAGGTGGTCTCGCAGTTTGCCGGAAAGATACCGGCGGATGACGAGATACTTTTTGGCAAGGTCACGAACCCGGACACCGGCGCGGTCACGGAAACCCCTTACCTTTTAAAGAAACTGACGCTCCTGACCGGCGAATACCTGACGGAGGCCAGGGTGGCCATAGACCCCAGGTTCAATGAGCCCTATGTCGAGCTCAAGTTCAACCCGGAGGGGGCCAAGCTTTTCGACCAGATAACGGCCGCAAACGTAAAGAAAAGGCTTGCCATCATCCTGGACAACAACGTTTACTCCGCCCCTGTCATCAGGGAGAGGATCTCAGGCGGAAGCGCCCAGATATCCGGAAACTTCTCCATGGACGAGGCCAAGGACCTGTCAATAGTTCTTAAGGCAGGCGCGCTCAAGGCCCCGCTTAAGATGCTGCAGAATGTGACGGTCGGACCGTCCCTTGGCAGGGATTCGATACGCGACGGGGAAAGGGCCGGCATCGTGGCCCTGATAGTCGTCCTTGGCTTTATGGTCTTCTACTACAAGGTTGCCGGTCTCATAGCCGATTTCGCGGTCATACTCAACCTGCTGCTTCTCATGGGGGCAATGGCATCGCTTAACGCCACGCTTTCTCTGCCCGGCATGGCCGGCGTTATCCTGGCCATAGGTATGGCGGTGGACTCCAACGTCCTCATGTTCGAGAGGATGAGGGAGGAGCTGAGGCTGGGCAAGACCCCGAAGGCGGCCGTTGAAAGCGGCTACAACAAGGCGTTCTGGACCATTTTCGACTCACACGTGACCACGCTCATTACCTCAGCCGTGCTTTTCCAGTTCGGCACAGGCCCGATAAAGGGGTTCGCTGTCACGCTCTCACTGGGCGTCGCAATAAACCTGTTTACCGCCCTGATCGGCACTAAAACCATCTTTGACCTCATGCACCAGAGAAAAGAAGTGAGGAAATTAAGCATATGATAGAGTTCATAAAAAATACGAGCATAGATTTCATGGGGAAGAGGAAGTTCATGTTCTTCATCTCCGGAGCGCTCGTTTCACTTGGCATATTCGGGCTGATCATGATCTGGAGCGGGCACGGCAATATGGGAATAGATTTTGCCGGGGGCACGGAGGTGCAGGTCAAGTTCCAGAAACTTGTCCCCATGAGCGATGCCAGAAACGCCCTGGAGAGCACCGGCCTTAAAGGGTTGCAGCTTCAGGAACTGCCGACCCTCAAAGAGCTGGTGGTTATGGTAAAGGGGAAGCAGGAGACCCTGGGCGGCATATCAAACACCATAATCAGCACGCTTCAAACCCGTTTTGCCGCGGAGTCGCCCGTAGTGGACATGACGACCGAGGTGGGCCCCAAGGTGGGCAACAGGCTAAGGAAGGACGCCATCGTGGCCATCATATTCGCTACCCTGGGCATCCTGGCCTATATCACCATTCGCTTCCAGTTCCGCTTCAGCGTGGGCGCGGCCATAGCCACTTTTCATGATGTCTTTGCGGTGCTCGGCATCTTTTACCTCCTGGGCAAGGAAGTAAACCTGATACTCATAAGCGCCCTTCTCATAATTGCAGGA
>JAKAGP010000440.1 GCA_021825785.1 Nitrospirota bacterium | reverse complement strand
GGGCGGTCAAATAATCCTTGATGGCCGCCTCCTTTCGGATATTTATCTCCAGCTCGCGCTGAGCCTTCCTTTCACTCTGGAACTGAGGGTCATTCTTCAGACCGTCGGCCGTCTTCATGATCTCATCTTCCTTGGCTTGCCGCTGATTCTCGGGAAGATCCTTGACGGCATCCAATTCTTTCTTGAGGTTATCATCATCCTCCTTCTTGAAGAGCTGATCGACTTCCTGTTCGATCTTCTCCTGCTTGAAGGTCTGATAAAAGACTTCAGCCATCTTCTGAGCATCCTTGATATCTTTGGGGACGGCGTAGACGAGGGCGAATTCCTTCTCCGTGGCCAGAGGATAAAGGCTATCGTCCAATTTTTGATCATCCTGGATGAAAATCTTGCCCCGGTCAGGCTCCAAGATGCTGAAAGATTTATGCTGCTCGTCGGCCTTGGCGATATACAAGCCATAATCCATGACCTGCAAGGAGAAAAGCTTGGCGATCAGGCCGCCGCCCAATAAAAAAATAATCGCGATTATGATGTTAATGCGATTATCATGGACGGTGGTCTTTTTGGCTTCTTTGTGATGCCAGAACTGCATAGGTCGCGGGCGCTAATTTTTAATTATCTTCTGGCGACGGCGCCGCTGCCGGCCGTCAGATAATCGGCCTTGCCGGCGGCCACCATGCCTAAAGCCTTGATCTTCTGGCCCAGATTGCTGCTATAAGAATCCAGATAGGTAATCCGGGTCTCCATGTCCTTGTTTTCCGCGGCAGTATTGGACAGCTCCCTCTTCAATTTCTGCAGCTCAAAACCTTTTATGGAGAGATCATTGGCTCCTGTCAGATAGTATACTCCGCAAATGATTATTAAGGAATAGATGACCTTATTCAGAGTCTTCAGATTTATCTTTCTCATTCCCTGGACGGCGATCTTATTTGTTTCTTCTATTTTTGTTTGTGTTTGGGTCATATTAGATTTTCTCGGCCACCCTCAACTTCGCGCTGCGCGAACGCGGATTGCGCCCGATCTCTTCGGCGGTCGGCTTCAGGGCTTTGGCGGTCACGATCTTCAGCCTGGCCCTATGGTCGCATCTGCAGACCGGAAATTCCGGCGGGCAGACGCAATCCCGACCTTCTTCTTTATAAAAATTTTTAATTAACCTGTCTTCGAGGCTATGGAAAGAGACGGCCGCTATCCGTCCTCCCTTATCGAGCAGTTCCAGGGCCTGCGGCAGAGCCGCTTCGATATTCTCAAGTTCCTGGTTGGTGGCGATCCTCAGGGCCTGGAAGGTCCTGGTGGCCGGATCGATGGCGCCGTGGCGGAACCTGGCCGGTATGGCGCGTCTGATTATCTCCGTCAATTGCCCGGTGCTCTCGATAGCTTCTGTCCGGCGGTAAATCACCATCTCTTTAGCTATCCTCTTTGAAAATCTTTCTTCACCATATTCCCGGATGATCCCTTCCAGATCCTTTTCCTCCCAATCGTTCAGAATCTCTCCGGTCGACGGCCCTCCGGCCTGACGGCCGAAAGCCATATTTAACGGATGATCCTGCTTAAAACTAAATCCCCGAGTCCGGTCTTCGAGTTGAGCTCCAGATAGACCCAGATCAAATACAACCCCAGCAAGCTTAAGAGCCGGCTTATCTTCAAAGTGTCGTCGGTAGATTTTAGCGAGGTTTCGGAAGTTATCATTTTCTAAGATTATATTTTTCAGTCTTTTTCCTTCGATCCTTTCCTTGGCATTCTTGATGGCCCACTCGTCCAGATCGATGGCGAGCACCAGACCCTCCGGACCGACCCTTTCGGCAAGGGCCAAGGTATAGCCGGCCCCTCCCAAAGTGCAATCGATGAAGAACTGTCCGGGCCTGGGATCCAAATGCTCGAGCACTTCCCGGAGCATGACCGGCTCGTGGCGATATTCCATATCTAGACCCCTAAGCTCCCCAGCGTCTCGGCGATCGCGTCCGTCTTCTTCTCGGCTCCCGTCTTATAGCGATTCCAAAGCTCTTCGTCCCAGATCTCCAACCGGTCATAAAGACCGGCGATGACCGCCTTATGCTTCAGGGAAGAAAATTTCCTCAAGTATTCCGGCAGGGTGATGCGGCCCTGGCTGTCGAACTCCACGTCCATGGCTCCGGCGAGCATCAGGCGGGCGAAAGCCCGAGCTTCGGGCTGGCTCAAGGGCAGGCCGGCGAGCTTCTTGGCCAATTCTCCCCATTCTTTCTTGGGATAGAGCGAGAGACAATTATCCAAACCACGCGTAACCACCGCTCCCCCCTTCAATAGCTGGCGGAACTTGGCCGGGACGGCGAGCCGTCCTTTATTATCCAGGTTGTGGCTATATTCTCCGATAAACATTGGCTCTTGGAGCTTCGGCTCCTTAGGGCATAGGAGAAGTCTGACCTACTCAATTAGATCAGACCCCTTCTTCGCCTTAAAGGGTTTGCCCCGACAAGCATTAGGGGCAAACCTATTTGACCGGCGGCGCGAATTATCTAGGCCGCCTTTCTTTTTACTAGACTTTAGAGTTCTGAGTTTCACCTCAATTCCCCACTTTTCCCCAATCTAATTTTATTATACTCCACTTTTGGCCTAAAGTCAACCCAATTTCATGGGCAGGAAATCAATTCTGGAAATAAAAAAATACGCTAACATTAGAAGCGTATTGCAAATCAAGATTTAAAATGATTTAATTATCCACAATACCGGCGCTCAAGTCTTTTTTAGAGTGATATTCGGCCCCTTATCGTAGGCAGGCTCGACTACGGATAAGCCGGCCGCCCTCCT
>JAKAGP010000439.1 GCA_021825785.1 Nitrospirota bacterium | reverse complement strand
TCCGATCTTTATTTTATGTTTAGGATTAAGTTGTAGTCGGCTTCCCGATGAGTGGGAGCAAAAAATGAGGCCAAGGATCTGGCAGAATAGCCGTCCTTGGTTTTTTATTTCTTGGGCGGCCCTGGAAAGGATAAAGCCCAAGATGAAAAAAAGAATCTTCTCGGACCCTTCGATTGTCGCATTCTTCGAAGCCTCAAAAAAACCCTTTCGGATAATTCCTCAACGCGCCTCTAATGGGCAAGTCGAATTTTTGGTTGAGGGCGAGGGCATAGATCAGGCGCTGGATGAATTGTACAGCAATAGACAAGTTGGAGTGCTTGATTTTATAAAATCACTGAAAGGACTTAGGTCGAGTATTTTTGCTTTAAAAGGTGGCCGGAATGGATAAGCAAGCCATCCTTGACCATCTCGATATTCGGGCCTTCTATGAAAAAGAGTTATCTTCTCTTAAGAAAAAAGGAAAAGATTTTTTTGCCCTTTGCCCCTTCCATGACGAAAAAGACCCTTCCTTTAAAGTGGACCTTGAGACAGGGGCCTTTCATTGTTTCGGCTGTGATAAGAAAGGCAGCATCTTTGATTTCTTTATGGCTCGGCATGAAGTGGATTTCCCGACAGCTAAACAAGCCCTTGCGGAACGTGCGGGGATTGCTTCAACCCCAAAAAAAAGAATCAAGGACACCTATGACTATACAGACGCGGCCGGAAACCTTCTGTTTCAGACTGTCCGCTTTGAACCAAAAGACTTCCAGCAGCGGCGGCCCGATGGCAAGGGCGGCTGGATATATAACATTCAAGATGTCCGGCTTGTACCTTTCAATCTGCCGACTATTATCAGAGCCGAAACCGTTTATATAGTTGAGGGAGAAAAAGACGCTTTAGCCCTGAAAGCATGGGGCTTGACCGCAACCTGTAACCCGATGGGAGCATTGAAGTGGAAGCCCGAATACAATGAGTATTTCAGGGGCAAACGGGTTATCATCCTTGCCGATAATGATGAGCCGGGCCGGAAACACGCGCACCAAGTAGCTCAAGGGCTTACAGGGATAGCTGAATCAGAAAAACTTATTGAACTCCCCGGCCTGCCGGACAAGGGCGACGTTTCGGACTGGATAGCCCAGGGCGGTGCTAAAGAAGCCCTGCTAAATATAATCAATCAGGCCCCGGAATACGATCTGTCCAATTGTCCAGCTATATATATAAGACAAATTGGACAGTTGGACAATTCAATACCAGAGCCGATTTCCTTCCTCAAAAAAGGCTCAGACCTACAGGCCCTTGAATGCCGGGTTGAATGGGCAATTAATAAACTTCTGCCGCGCCAGTCCATAACCCTGTTACATGGACGGGGCGGCATAGGAAAGACCTGGCTTGCCCTGATTATGGGCAATGCAATTTCCAAGGGATTACCTTTCGCGGAGATTCAGACCAATCAAATGCCCGTTATCTTCATGGATTTTGAAAACTCGCTGCCCGTCCTTGTGGAAAGAGTAAAAAAGGCGGGCTGTGAAGATGTTCTTTTCTGGCATAACTCAAATGAGACCATGAAGCCGCCAAAACTGGATAGTAAAGAGTGGACGGCATACGCGTCCCTACCCGCCGGAGGGCTACTTATATTCGATACTCTCCGGGCCGCCCAGGGCCAGGATGAAAACGACTCTCAGCACATGGCTTTTATAATGGGACGGCTGAAAGACTTAAGGGACAAGGGTTATACAATCCTTTTGCTTCACCATACCCCAAAAGGCAATGATCGGACTTATAAAGGCTCAACTGCGATTCTCGATCTTGCCGATCATGTTCTAAGCCTTCACCGGGTAAAGAAAACAAATCCCGATGAGATCATAGAGGATGAGGACGACCCGGATTGCAATTACCGGCTTGGAACGAAAGACAAGACCCGGTATGAGCCTTTCCATATTTTTCTAACCTTCGACCCGGAGAGGGGCTTTACGGTAGCCAAAGACCCCGATATTAACGACATCGAGGCCATTCATGAGTTCTTATCCGGCAAGGGCAGGTTGAACCAGTCTCAGGCTTTTGAGCTTGCCAAAAAAGAACTGGACATAAAGAGCAAGGGGCTTTTCCTCAAGCTCATGCGCAAGGGAGAGGACAAATATTGGACGGTAGAAAAAGAGGGCCGGGCTCATTTCTATCAAGCTGTCCAACTGTCCTATATAGATACTCCGGACAATAGGACAATAGAAAAAAACCTGTCCGAAACGAAAAAGACAGACGGGCCGCCCGATAGCCCACAAACTCTTGATAGTAGCCAATTGTCCAATTGTCCGAACCCTTCCGGGACAGTTCGGACAGATGAGGAAATAACTGTCCATGAGGTGATTGAATGAGGTGCCTTGTGCTGGACAGTTTCAAGGCTCGGACAGATACCGGGGAAATGGAAATTAAACCCGGACAGATCGTCTCTCTCCCGAAAGAGGCTGCCATCAGGCTTTTGAATGAGAGCAAGGTTGAACCCATCCAGAGGACAGCCATAAAGGTCTATTCCCGTATCCTTGACGCCTGCCTTTGGGTTGTCCAGGACGAGGCGGACCGGGAAGCCCTGCAAGCCTCAGAGGGCATAAGCAGCGCTGTCTATACCGTGGACGAAGTACACAGGCTCTATGAGAAAAAGGCCGGTCCTACTATCCTCCGGCGCGTCCACGAGGTCAAACAACTATTCCCCGGCTCGATAATCCGGGAAGTCAAAAAGGAGACCGCCTAATATGTCAGATTCCGTCAATTACCGTCAGACTGAGTTGACCGCGAAGCAGCTAAAGGCAATCCCGGCCATTCTT
>JAKAGP010000438.1 GCA_021825785.1 Nitrospirota bacterium | reverse complement strand
GAAACGTATGGTTCGGATTATCGTCATAGATTACTCCAAAAAACTGAACCTATTCTAACATAAAAGCCCGGTGCAAAAATAATGTCTGTGAGCGTATTCACACAATCTGCAAGATCATCAGGAAATGCGCAGCGAGCGTAAAGCGAGCGAACCGTGATTAATTGGGGAAGTCCCTACATTCGATGCCCTCAGGGCATAAAACCGGGATAAGCCCGGCCTTCCCTGAAATTAATGGGAAATGACCGGGGAAATTTCAGTTTGAAACTCCTCTCTTGCATGGTTTATCTTTAAGCATGCTTGAAATTTTCCTTGTCCCCCCAGGTGTGCGCGGCATGACAAAAAAGCTGCTCGAAGAAGCCCTCACGCGGGTGGGAGGGCAAAAGAAGAACGATTTTTCCGGGCTCACATATCTGGCCCCGGCCACCCAGAAAAGAAAAGAGGCCCAGGGGCTTTTTCATGCGGCGGTCTCGCCGGAGACCCGCGGCAAGGGCTATATCCCCCCGCTGATGATGACACCGGGGCAACTGGCAAAAAAACTCCTGAGGGAGCACTCCCAAAGATCCCTTTTGCTGCCTTCCTGGCTGAAGGTGCCCCTGCTGATGAAACTTTCCGGCAAAAACGCAGGCTATGCCGCCACCCTGGCGGGGTTCATAAGAGAAATGAAGGCCCATTTCCCAGGGAGAAAAGCCGCGGAAATACTTGAAACGATCTCCCCTCTGATCGCTGAGCTTGGCATTGCCGAAGAGATAGGCCTGAGGCTCGAAAGCACAATGGCAACCATTTCCCTTTACGAGCAGCGGCTCAATACCCTGGGCTTCATCGATCCTGACGGCCCCGCTCCGGAGGCGGCGGCACTTATCAGGGGCGAAAATGCAAATGAAAATGAAAAAATCCATGCCGAAAGATTCCCTTTGTCCGCGCTCATTCTGGACGGGTTTTACGAGGTCACCCCGGCCGAAAAACTGCTGATCTCCGCCCTGATCGAAAGGGCGGGGAAAACAGCCGCCCTGGTCCCTTTCGATGAAAGACGCCCCGGGATCACGGAGAACTATCTTTCATTTCTAAAGGCGTTCCCGCATAGGCAAACCGGAGTGCCTGCCGGCAGCGCAAAAAACGCAAAACTGAGCTATTACGCCTATCCGTCCAGGGAGCAGGAGGTGGAGGCCGCGGCAAGGAGAATAAAGGTAAATTACATATCGGGCGCGTTTACCGGTCTTTCAAAGACAGCCGTCATTCTGCCCAACCCCCCGGATTATACTGATATGTTAGAGAGGGTGTTCAAAAAATACGGTGTGCCGTGCAGTTTTTCCCCCGGAGGGGCCGGGAACTCCGTAAAGGCAAGACGGGAAAAAGACCTTCTGGCGGTGCTGAAGACAGTTTTTCCTTTTTCCGGCTGTTATGGGGCCCCAGACCTTGCCGCGGTCTTAAGTTCCCCTTTCTTTGCCGGGATACCGGAGGAACTGGGCAGATGGGCGCCAAAGATAACGCTTTCATCCGTTTCGGGAGGGTTTGAGAACTGGCTTGGCCTGGAGGGAGCGCCCACCGGACCAAAAGGCCTTAAATGGCTAAAAAAAAGGCTTTCGCCTCTTGAAAAGGCTATGAAGGAAGGGAAAACCGGGTCCAGCCAGAGGCTCATAAACGGTTACATCGAGGCGCTGAAAGGCCTGGAATTTTCCGCCCTGGGCGCTTTTTCTTTCGAGGACGAGCTTGAAGACAGGCTGCATGGCCTGCTGCTGCTGGACGCAATGTGCGGAGAGGGGCTTGCGCCCGAAGAATTCATGGACTGTGTCAGCCTGGCCGCCTCCGGGATCGATGAGGAAACAGAGGAGCCCGGTGTCAGGATTTTAAGTTTCGGCGAAGCGGAGGGGCTTGAGCCGGAAGGCCTCTATTTTCTGGGGCTCAAAGACGGAGAGATCCCCCGCAGACCCGAAACCGATTTCTTCCTGCCGGAGAGGCTGCGGGCAAAACTCGGTTTAAGGACAATGAAAAAAAACCTTCTCCTTGAGGAGTTCCAGTTCGGCAGGCTCATATCCGGAGCGGGTTTTGTACACCTGAGCTATCCTGACATGGAAGGCGACAAGCTTTTCCTGCCCAGCATACTTATCTCGGAGGGAAATCCCCTTAAAGACCCGGCTTACGGCGTCTTCTCAAAAGAAGAGGAATTTATAAGGAAAGGGAGGCTTCCCTACTCCGTTTATCTGGACGAGATCAAGGACGTAAAGGACAGAATACCCTTTGGCACAAACTCAAAAAGGGCCGTCAGCGTTACCGATGTGGATGCCCTGAGGGCCTGCCCGAGATTTTTCTTCCTGGACAGGGTGATGGGGCTTGCCCCCCCGGAGGCGCAGGAGTTCGGCATTGACGCAAAAACAGCAGGGACCCTCCTTCACAGGATAATGGAGGAACTGCTGCCTTTCACCGTCCAGGACTCCGTCTTGGACAGCTTCCGCAGCCGGGCGGGAAAGGTCATTGACAAGGTCCTTGCTGAAAACCCCGTGCACCCATACTGGGGCAGGCTGCTTAAGGAGAGTTTTCTGGCGGCCCTGCCGTCCATTCACGAGATAGAAAAAAAATTCTCCCTTGAAGGCTTTACCCTGGCCATGCCGGAGTACAGGGTGGAGGGGGAATTGAAGGGTGTAAAGCTAAAAGGCAAGATAGACAGGATCGATTAGAATAGGGAAACCGGCGATCACATGATAATGGATTACAAAAGCGGACCGGCGGCCCTGAGCCCCTCCGATGTGCTTAAAAAAGGGGCAACACTTCAGCTTTTCCTGTATGCCGCGCTTGCTGAGG
>JAKAGP010000437.1 GCA_021825785.1 Nitrospirota bacterium | reverse complement strand
CAAGCGAAATGTCGGCAAGTTCATGCCTTCAATCTCCTGAGCGGCGTGCAGGGTCGAGAGAATGACCCTTATTCGTGTCAGCATATCCGGTGGCAATTTGCCGCCTTCGTCATCCTCAAAGAGCCGCCGTAATCCCTTGTGTCGGAAGGTTCTTATCATCACCAATCATTGTAAAATGTCAATTTACTTTTTACAAGTTTTTTCTGTTCCAGGGGGGATGAATTAAGGGAGAACCAGGGAAAAATGCAGATATTTTATGGATAGTGGAAGTTTTTAGGACCGTGATAAGTCGCTATATATAGCAGTGATCTGTTTACTCGGTATCAAACCGCGCAACCTTTTATCCATAATCTTCCTGGGCACCGCCTTTTCCCTCAATGAGATTCGGAGAGAGGTGTGCCGGTAGAAGTCGCGCCAGCTTTTGGTGCTTCTCCTACTCCTGAATCAGCGTTCTTACCATCCTATCGAATTGCCCGCGTTACTTTCACATACCGGATTTCCTTATCAGGATTGGCCTTCACTGCTGTTTCGGCTTGACTGCCGGGCACGACATAAACCGGCTCAGCCCGCTCTTTCAGAGGTTTTACCACTTCTTGAACATAGCCTTTCTTATCAGCAAGATAGCGCGACATGCCGACATCTCCCACCGGACAGACGGCCTGGCAATAGCCGCATTTATGGCAAAAGCCAAACATCATTCCCTGCCACAGGCTCATTGTCTCCCGATCCTGAAACCGGGACCGGTATGCTTCCAAATCTTTAGACGCCAACACCGCCTCGACCCAATCAAGGCCACCGGACCAATCCCGATAGCTATGCATCGCGCAAGCCAAGATATCGAAGGAGCCATCCTTTTGTACTGCCCCCGTCGGACAGACTACTGCACACAATCCGCATTTGACGCAAGGATTCTTTTCGAGGCGCTGATTATAATGATCCACCTGGGCATTGATGAAGATCGAATTCAGCAAGATTGTGCTGCCGAACCGGGGCGAAAGGACCAGCCGGTTGCGGCCCATCACCCCGATGCCAGCTTCCTGCGCTATAGTCTTATGGCTTACATCCCAAGTCTTACCGGACCAGCGGTTCATATCCATGGGAAAGGCCGGATTCAGGATTATCCCCCGAATATCCTGGCCATTCAGGTGTCGAACAATTTCACCGGAGATTCTGACAAGCTCTTCTTCGGTCGCACGAAGCACGCTGTTGTATAAAGAGCGGGCCGGACTTTGGACATTTTCCCGGTTCATCGCCCGGCTGAGAGAAATAATAGTTTTGGTCCCAGGGTGAAGTTGAAGTATGCTTTGACGCTCTTGGGCCAATTCTGGTCGGCTGATTTCCACAAACCCCACTTCATCTGCGCCAGCTTCCAGACAGATTTGACGGAGCACCTCGGCTGGAAATTTATTCGATGTAGTTACGTTTTGCTGGGTTGTCATACTTTTGGCCTCCGTACAAATGGTTTTTTGTGGTCAGACACGACATTATCGTTTTCGGCCTGCCCCCCCTTGAGGGTCATGCAGGTGCTGAGGCATCGGGCAATCAGACGTTGGTCCTGATCAGTCACATTGCATTCCACCAGACCCAGGTTTCTTCCAGAGCTGACTACCTTTCCCTCGGCCCGGAGCCGGCCCTGCCACACAGGCCGGAGGAAATTGACTTTTAGCTCCACGGTTGCGAAAGTCTCGCCCGCTTTGAGATTGGTGGCATAGGCCAGGCCCATGGCCGCATCCGCAATGGCGCACAGGATGCCTCCATGCACCGTGCCCAGGGGGCTGGCATGCCGCGGGCCTGTCTCCAGTTCAATCACCACCCGGCCGGGACGGACGAGGCCCATCTCCATGCCGATGAGTTGGGCCACGGGGGGGATGGGAACCTCACCAGTCATCATTTTCTGGCAATAGTGCAACATGGTGCCCCGGAGTTCGGCATCTTTCATGGCTGCCCCCCTTATGTGTATATGCACTTATATCATTAAAAAAAATTACTTCTTACGGGCCAAAGAGATCATCTCCGACAAATCGCCCAGGAAATTTTGCAGCCTTTCTCCACCCAGCCCTTTCTGGACCCGCTCCTGTGCTTCTTCCCATAAAGGTATTGCCTTAGTCAGGACTTCCATCCCTTCAGCAGTCAAATTAACTTCCCGCTCCCGGCGGTCTTCCCCTGGGTTGATGCTGATTAATCCCTGCTTCTCTATGATTTGTAGATTCCTGGCTAATGTCGTCCGGTCCATTACCATAACCTGAGCCAGCTTGACCACGGTTACCGGACCCATTACCCGGGTGGCCATAAGCAGGGAGAACTGGGTAGCGCGGAGGCCGCTGGGCCGGAGCACTTCATCATAAAGTTTGGTAATAGCCCGGGCAGCTTTCCTTACCTTAAAGCAGGCGCAGGTCCGACCGATTTCTTTGCATTGGGCTATTTCGAGCGGTTTGAAGTCCAATGTTTGCATTTGATTATGAGTATATACACATATTTTTCCTTGTCAAGAAAAATTCGTACTTGTAGGTTATCGCTAACTTGCGAGACTGTCGAAAAAGGGTTAAAAGCAGCTGATTTCCCTCCTTTACAGCAGTTCCTCCCAAAAGTAAATCGAGTCCTAAAAATTGCCTAACCACTCATAATTGTTGGTTATTTATGTGATTTTGTGCTAGTTTGGAAAAAACTAAGCAGAGAGGCATATGGCCAAGTTCAAGGCGTATGATTATCGGCAAAGGGTGTTTCTGCCAGTTTCTTTGGAAGAGCAATTACTGCCGGGGACCTTAGAGTTTGCCATCCATACTTTAGTGGAAAAGCGTCT
>JAKAGP010000436.1 GCA_021825785.1 Nitrospirota bacterium | reverse complement strand
CAGATATGCCCGAACCTCTGCATGCAAAGCTGTACGAGAGGCGTGGTTTATGATTCTCCCCTGAGCATAGACAAGCTTGGCAGCCTTTCGCTTAATGTAAAGGCCCCGAAACCGGCCAAAAAGACCAGCCACAAGATCGCCGTAATAGGCGGCGGCCCTGGCGGGCTTTCGGCCGCCTGGCAGCTTGCCCTTAAGGGCCACCAGGTGGACCTTTTTGAGTCCGAAGGTAAGCTTGGCGGAAAGCTTGAGCTTTGCATCCCCAGGGAAAGACTCCCCCAGAGAATACTTAAAAAGGAGCTTTCCCGTTTTCAGGAGATAGGGGTGAAGATCCATCTGAAATCGAAGGTGGACAGGAAGAAATTTGACAAGATCGCGAAAGGCCATGAGGTGGTCATAGTGGCCTGCGGCGCGCATAAGCCCAGGGCAATACCCTTTGAGGGATCGGACGGCGCCGTTACGGCCTATGATTTCCTGCGCGGAATAAATTTCGGCAAAGCCCCAAAGCTAAAAGGAAAAAATGTGGCCATAATAGGGGCCGGAAACGTTGGCATGGATGTGGCGGTACAGGCCATGCACTGCGGGGCTGTCTCCGTAACCGCCGTTGACATCCAGAAACCGGCGGCCTTCGGCAAGGAAATGGAAGCGGCATCGGCTGCGGGCACAAAATTCCTCTGGCCGAAATTCACTGAAAAATACGACAAAAAAACAAAAACGCTCCATTTCAAGGACGGCTCCTCGTTATCCGCGGATCTGCTTGTGATCGCGGTGGGAGAGACCCCGGTGGTGGATTTCCTGCCCGAAACCATAGACAGGGAGAAAAACGGCTGGATAAAGGTGGACGGGACCGGTCAGACGACTGTCCCCGGCGTTTACGCGATAGGAGATGCGACAAGGCCGGGCCTTGTGACCAATGCCATAGGACAGGGCAGGGAAACGGCGGAGACCGTCCATGCGGCTTTGATGCAGTATGACTACATGCCCGAAAAGAAATCTCCCATACCTTACGAGCGGATAAAGACGGTCTACTACGAGGCCAATAATACTGGAGCGGCAAAAACAAAAAATTATGATGCGGCGTGCGACGCCAACCGGTGCCTCTCCTGCGGGAGCTGCCGGGACTGCCATATGTGCGAGAACATCTGCTACTGGGGGGCCATTTCAAGGGCCGAAAAACCGGGCGGCGGGTTCGAGTACGTTGTGGATGAGGAAAAGTGCATCGGCTGCGGCTTCTGTGCCGGCATCTGCCCCTGCGGCATCTGGGAGATGACGGAAAACAGGTAAAAGGGCGGGATTATTTGGTAGTGTCTCAGTTTGATTTTAATAAAAGTAATTTTGTGAAGTGTGCCAGCGGACTAAGTTTGCTTCCAAAACTTATATTTATAAGTGTGAGTGCAATTTTAAGATAAAAAGCGCTGGATAGATGGGCTGGTCGGTTTGAAAATTAAATTTTTTCTTAAAAAATACCGATACTATAAGCGGAACTTATAATAGTTATTCTTGACAAATACAAGGGCGTTTCGCTTATTCTTTAAATACCCCTTGACAAACTAACATCTTGACAGGGTATATGTACGCCCCCTAAACTGAAACAGTGGAGATATTTTGAAAGGAGGACTTTAAGATGGATACCAAACTCAAAGAATTAGTCCTCTACATTGCAGATAAATGTAAGGATGATCCCTATTTTGGGGCCACAAAGCTGAATAAATTATTATTTCTCGCAGACATTAACCAATATGCGTCTCGCGGGGAGTCTATCACGGGTTCGACTTATATCCATAAGCCAAATGGCCCAGTTGCCAAGAGACTTTTGCCTGTGATTCAGGCACTCAAGAAGGATGGTCGGGCCGAAGAGAAGGAAGATGAATATTTTGGATATAAGCGTCGTCGCGTGATTCCGCAAACAGGGGCGAACGCATCTTTGTTTAAGGAAGAAGAGCTATCGTTAGTGGATATGCTAATTGAACAAACTCGTAATCTGAGCGCGACCAAATTATCCGACTGGACACACACTCTTAGCCCTTGGCTATTAACGGTAGATGGTGAGGAAATACCGTATTCCTCAGTTTACGTGTTAAATCGCTTGCCAGTAGAGGCCGATGGCATCAATTGGGCCAAGAAGGAACTTCATAAGCTAAAGAAGCAGAAGAATGTCATTGCGGCCTAAATTAGCTGAAATAATCCACGAAAAATCATATGATGAAAAAGCCGATCTCCTTGAAGGGAATCCACCTCGGCTTACCGATGTAATGGCTGCTATTGAGTGGTCTTTAGCCCGTGACCCAAAACAAGGCACTGAATTAGAGCCAGGCTATCGAGTTTACAAAACTACCTCTATTTATAAAACACCCGCTTTTTGGGTGCTTTATAAATATGAAGAAGCTTCCCACAAAGTCTTTTTAATGTCTCTTGAGGCAGTAAAAAAAGTGGCCGAACTGTAATTTTTTTTATTTTATTAAACCTAATATTTCCTCAATACTCCATACGTGATCGGCAACACCCGCTTCCATTGCTGGAGTAACTCTCAGCGTCTTGTGAATCCGGCAGAAATTATAGAACATGAAATAAAGGGAGAGCGCATGGATATGATTCTCAACTTTTTTCGAGAAGGTATTGGTCAAACGGGTGAAACGTCTCATGCCCATACGCATATTCAGATTCTGCCGCTCCACATAGCTTGTGGAGACTTGTTTCATATCAGGTTTCCCCTTGATTGTTAGCGGCCGCTTAAAACCCGCCACCTAGGGTCGAATCAAACCCCGCCATTTTTGAGAGGAGATGATGTATATCTTCTTTTGCACTTTGCAAGGG
>JAKAGP010000435.1 GCA_021825785.1 Nitrospirota bacterium | reverse complement strand
GTAGTCAGGAATGTGTTTTTTTAGATCTTTGATGACCGAGGCACAAATGGAGCCAGACGGATCGGCGGAACCAAACGCCTTTGTGGTATAGCCGAAATGCAAAAGGACCCAGACCTCAAAACAAGGCACCGACGTAATAGCCTGAATTAAATCACCCTTGCCCATTTTTGCCGTCCGGATTCGTTCCAGCGCCTCATTGTAGGTGGGGTGCCGGTCTTTATCGAAAACGCAAAAAACCCGGTTGTACTTTTTTTCTTTCCTGTACGTGGCCAAGGCATAATCCACAACACTGCGTGGCGATGAGCCGCACTCATCACCGGCAATTCTGATATTGGCAGTGCTCAGCTTGAAGACATCACGAAGTTCCTGCAAATATTTCGGCTCAGTTTTGCTCCCCTCGCAAACGATCAACACCAAATCGTAGGGCTTACGCTTTTGTGCTTCCCTGTGCAAAGCTTCAGCTCTTTTGGCCTTTCTCCGATGAAAGAGTTGGTCCGCCATCAGAGGTTGGCCTCACTGATATAAGGCAAAGCACCATAACGGCCGCTCAAATATCCCTTCTGTAGGGCTTCTCCGGCTCTCGGCTTAAAATCCGTAAGCGGATAGAGATTACTGGCGTTAGACTTATCTTTTTCGACAAACCAGACCTGATCGCGACGGACTAAATCCTGATCCAAGAGAGAGGTGTCGTGGGTAGTGAAGATCAACTGCCCATTTTCCGGGTTGGTTTTATCGCTATGAAACATGGCAAGCAGATATCTCATAATCTTTGGGTGGAGACTGTTATCCAGCTCATCGGAAATTATTATCCGGCCGTTGGAAAGCATATCGAGCCATGGCCCGGCATAGGCAAAGAGTTTTTTTGTACCGTCCGACTCATCATCAAGCGAAAGGCTAACTTGAGAATCCCCATCATCAACGGGATGCAGAAAACCCACCCGCGTCACCTTTTTGCCATCCATACTACGACGGATGTCCTCTTTTATCACCTCGGGCAGATCTTCTGTAGAGAAATCTTTCGTTTCCATCTGGATATCGGAGATGCTGATATCCGCTTCATTCATGAAAGCAAGGATGTGCTTTTTCTTTTCTTCATCATGGCAAGCATTAATGCTGTATGAAGGAGCGAGTAACGTGCTGTGGCCGATGACAAAAAGCCTCTGAAACCAGCAAAAGACCGGTTTAAGCTGCTCACTGTTCCACTGAATTGCGGTGGAAAGAAACAGCGCGTTGTTTCTAGTCATCTCCTGCCATTGCTTTTTACGGCCAATGAAACGGCTGCCGAAATACCATTGGTAGTCGTTGCTCTCCGGCTGGAAAGTCCTTTCAAACCAGCGCTGGGCTCGCCCTTCTGGATAGGCGATCAACCATTCGTTAGTTACGCTTTCTTTGGTGACTGCAAAGCCGTACTGATAGCGGACACCCTCTTGGATGAACTGCACTTCGAACTCACTGGGCTGGGTTGGCCCAAATTGATTGAACAGAAAGGGGAAAACCGCGATCTCCTCACCTTCCTGGAATTCCTTGGCGGAGGAGACAACAAACTTCTTCACAAACTCAATAGCGCGGATAAAATTACTTTTACCTCCAGCATTGGGGCCGTAAACAACTGCCGAACGGAGGAGACGGGGTAGACCGGCAACCGGACTTTCAAAGGAATTATTCTCCAGCAGGTCTTTCTGAGGAGTCGCAGTCAAGGATAGTTTCCGAGGCTCCCAAAAGGAACGGAAATTAGCGACACTGAACTCGATAAGCATAGCAATCATCCTTGAAAACAAAGGGTAAAAGATATCATCCGGCGACTTACCGGGTGTTATTTGATTTACACTTACACCCTTACCACACAATTTTTCAATTAAAAATGCAGAAAATGTGAAAAAAATGTTTTTAAATTGATCGTCATATTTATTTTATGGCTAACAGATGGGATAGCCCCAGCCAGTCACATCCACTCTGTCCAAAATAAAAACCAAAGTTTTAGTGCACCGAAGACGAGGCCCGCCAAGCTAACGCCATGCTCACCTGGCGGAAAAGCCTTAGAAAATTTTTATTAACCTGAAGTACTCCATGCACTTATAAACTCACTGATACTTTAGGTTTGCCGGCTTTTACGCTCAGCGTGCAACTACTTGTTGAACGAAGCCGCTGCGCGGGACAAAATCATATAATGGTATATAACTCCAAAATGGAAGTATTTCAACATTCACCCATTCATCAAAGGAGTTATCCATGACCCCATCAGAAACCAGACGTTTCAACGAACTTTATGACAAACATGCCCGCCTGCTCAAACTGAACGGGAAAAGCCAAAAAACCATTGACGCCTATACCCGCGCCGTGCGGCGGATCAGAGATCATTTTGGCTGCTGCCCGGACCGCCTGACTGCAGAACAACTGGAAACCTATTTTTCAGAACTGGTGGAAAGTCATTCCTGGAGCACGGTAAAAATCGATCGCAATGGCCTTCAGTTCTTCTTCCGGTATGTTCTGAAAAAGGACTGGCAGTGGATTAAGATTGTCAAACCGCCTAAGATCCATACCATCCCTGATATTTTAACGGTTCAGGAGATAGGGCGTATCATCGCCGCCACCCGGAAGCTCCGCTACCGCGTATTTTTGCTCACCACTTATTCCATGGGCCTCCGCCTGGAAGAGGCATTGTCACTTCAGGTCGGCGATATCGACTCTGGCCGGATGCGGGTTCATGTCCGACGGGGCAAGGGGTGCAAGGATCGCATCATCCCCCTGCCGAACCTGACATTAAAGGCGCTCAGGGCCTTATGGAAGACCCATCAGCATCCGGTGTTACTCTT
>JAKAGP010000434.1 GCA_021825785.1 Nitrospirota bacterium | reverse complement strand
CCGGGAACGTTCGTTGGTCCGGAAGAACTCGATGAAGCGCACTGACAGCGGGAAATCCATGGAAAGCCGGGCGAATTCTGGTATCTCAACGTCGTTAATGCCCTTCATCACCACCATATTCAGCTTTACTTCGGAGAAGCCGGCCTTGAGCGAAGCCATCAGGCCGTCCCAGGCGTCCTCCATCGCGTCCGAGCCGGTTATGCGCTTATAGGTAGCGGGGTTAAGCGTGTTAAGGCTGACGTTCACGCGGTCCAGCCCGGCCTCGCGCAGCGGCGCCGCCTGGTCCTTAAGCAGCACGCCGTTGGTGGTCAGGGCCAGCTCTTTCAAGCCGGGGATGGCCTTGAGCATTTTCACCAGGCCGGGCAGGTTCTTTTTTAAAAGCGGCTCGCCGCCGGTCAGGCGTATTTTCTTCACCCCGGCGCGGATAAAAGCGGCCGCCGCGCGGACTATCTCCTCGTGCCGGAGCAGTTCGTCATGCTTCAGGAAGCCGTTCTTTTCCAGCGGCGTGCAATAGACGCAGTTGAGGTTGCACCTATCCGTAAGGGAGATCCGCAGATATTCTACTCCCATTTCAGAAATAGCCCCTTCTCGCCCTTACCCAGCGAGCCGCCCTCTTTCACCATAGTAAACCCGTTCGCCCGGGCCAGGGCGAGGATATCGGCGGAACCGTTATTGGAGACCGCGCCAAGCGCATATTCCGTCCTTCCTGCCACGGTGGAAAGCACCATGGCGCGGCGCGGGGTGCGCGGATCGAATTTCCCGGCGCAGACGCCGGTCCCGAATTCTGGCGCGTAGTCCCGCCGGCCGCTCATTTTAAGTATAGCGGGCCTTATATAAGCCAGGTAGGCCATAAAATTAGCCACCGGGTTGCCGGGGATGCCGAGCACCAGCTTGCGGCCTTTTACGCCGAAGAACATCGGTTTGCCCGGGCGTATACGGACATTGTGGAACACTTTTATAATTCCCAGTTCCTTAAGCACTCCGGGCACCAGGTCGTAGTCGCCCATGGACACGCCGCCGGAGATGAGCACTATGTCGGCTTTAAGCGCCTCTGACAGGGCCGCGCGCATTTTCTTGGCGTCGTCGCGCACTATGAACGGTTCCGTTATTACGCCGTCGCGCCTGAGCATGGCGGAAAGCATCGGGCCGTTGCTGTTGTAAATACTGGTCTTCCCGCGCTTCGCGCCGGGCGGAACTATCTCCCCCCCGGTATTCACCAGGGATACTTTCGGCAGCGCCCCGGTCTTAACGCGGGCGCGGCCCACGGCGGCAAGAACCGCTATATGGGAAATGGAAATGAGGGTTCCGCGCGGCAGGATCCTCTGCCCTTTTTTTATATCTTCGCCGCGCCGCGCGATATTCGCGCCTTTCATTATGCCTTCTTCGAATTTAACCAGGCCGTCCTCTTCGGAGGCGCACTCCACCATCACCATAGCGTCCGCGCCCGCCGGCACCGGCGCGCCCGTCATAACTTTAACGCATTCCCCGGTACGCACCGCCTTCCCGGACTTGTCCCCCGCCTGAACTACGCCCGTGCAGCGCAGCTCCCGGCCTTTGGCCAGGTCGGCGGAGCGCACGGCGTAGCCGTCCACCGCGGCTTTATTGAACGGCGGCATGTCCAGGCCGGAGCGTATCTCCTCCAGCAAAACGCGCCCGACGGATTCCTCTATCCGGGTCCGCACGGCCGGCAGCGGTTTCGCGTGTTTAAAGACCGCGGCCATCGCTTCTTCGAAAGTTATCATACGTTCACCTTTTTATCAAATGCGCGGCCGTAGCCTTGAAAGAGGCGTAAACCCCGTCGCCGGGCTTAAGCCCCAGTTCGTCCATAGAACGCTTGGTCACCGCCGCTATCAGGCTGAAGCCGCAGTCTATGGAAAGCCTGTATTCAAGGCGCCACGGCTCCGCGCTGATTATCCTGCCCCTGAAATGGTTGCGCATACTGTTGCTTTCCACCGTTCTGGAGACCGAAACGGCTTCCGGCCTGACGCAGAGCAGCACCTTGTCCCCGGCCCCGCAGGAAGACACCACTTCCAGTTCGGAACCGCCCACAGCTACCGAGCAGAGGTTATCGTTCGCGGCTCTGACCTCTCCGCTTAATATTGTTTCCACGCCCACGAAATCGGCTACTTCTTTTGAAACCGGCCGGGAATATATTTCTTCCGGACTTCCCCGCTGCAGCAGGCGCCCGTTCTTTATCACGGCCAGCGTGTCCGCCAGCGCCAGCGCTTCCTCCTGGTCCTGAGTAACAAGCACCACGGTGGTATTAGCCGCCCTTGTTATCCGGCCCAGGTCGCTTATTATGCTCTCTTTTACGCGCGCGTCCAGGCTTGAAAAAGGTTCGTCCAGCAGCACCAGGCCCGGTTTGGTCACGAACGCCCTGGCCAGCGACACGCGGTGCCGCTCGCCCTGGGAAAGCTGGTTGGCGTTCCGGTCCCTGAGGTAAGTGATCCTAAAGACGTCAAGCATCTCCGCCACCCGGCCGGAGTCTTTCTCCCGCCTGAATTTAAGCGGCAGGAGGATGTTGTTGTACACGGTATCGTTCACCAGGTACGGGCGCGAGAACAGGTAAGCCATAGAACGGCGCAGCCGGGTCCTGGCGGAAGGCAGGAAAGCGTTGCCGCCGCCTATCTCGAGAACTCCGGAGTCCGCCTCCTGCAGCAGCCCAAGGATATTAAGAAGCGTGGTTTTTCCGGCGCCGTTCGGCCCTATCAGCCCGAAGACCTCTCCGGCGGCGACCCGGAGAGAGTCTATCTCCAGGGAGAAGCCGGACGGGAGGCGGAGAGAGATGTTCCGTAAATTTATCATTCCGCGCG
>JAKAGP010000433.1 GCA_021825785.1 Nitrospirota bacterium | reverse complement strand
TGCTTTGGACGGTTTTTCTAAGCGCGTCTGTCCGCGTTCCGGAGTAGTTATCCAAATCTTTTTCGGTTTCCTTCAGTATTTCAAGATCGGTTTCGTAAAACTCGTGGGTAGCCACCCTTAGCATAAAGTTTCTCTCGTAATTCTGCGGAATATCCTGTTTGATTACCTGTTCCTGCAAAGGTTTTTGGGAAACCGGCTTTGGCTCCTGACCGTGTGCCTTGTAGAACGGGTTGGAGAGCGCCATCGTCCCCACTAAGACATAGGGCAGCGTCTTGGCGGCGATTTTTTGGAATTTTATCATGTTCTCACCCGACATTGTGTTTCTCTATGTCTATCTATGGATTAATCTAAATATAATACTTATAATCAATTTCTTTGACAAGTGCTTAGTATTTTAAACAAGTCTAACCATAAATCCAATATGTCAAACTCACTCGTCAAGCTCGATGCCAAGGACAAGCGCATCCTCTACGAGCTGGAGCTGGACTGCCGCCTAGGCGGGCCGGAACTGGCCAAGCGCGTGGGAATTTCAAAGCAGGTGCTCTCCTACCGAATTTCGCGCCTCATGAAAGAAGGCGTCATCCTCTCTTTTCTGGCCGCTGTCAATGTCTCGCGCATGGGCTATGCCAACCACGAGGTCTGGATGCAGCTGCCTAAAATGCCGGAAAGCAAAAGAAAGGAATTGGAGGATTATTTGTGCGCCCATGCCAGCGTCAGGCTGGTGGCCGGCTGCGGGGGCAAATACGACCTTCTCATAGGCATTTTGGCCAAATCCGTCAACGAGTTCAACCGGATTCTCAAGCACATTTTGGCCAAATTCCCCGGCTGCGTCAATGATTATGCCATTCTGGTTTCCACCGAGTTTTACACCTATCCCAAGACTTACCTCATCAACAACCAAGCAAGAAAAAAAGAAGTGCCCATGATCGGCTCGTTTGAAACAGTCCAAACCGATTCCACGGACCAAAAAATCCTCGCCGCCCTCTCGTCGAATGCGCGCGCCGGCACCATTGAATTGGCCAACCGGCTCAATCTGGCCCCCAACACCGTGCGCAGCCGGATAAAAGGCATGGAAAGGAGCGGCATCATCGAAGGATACAAGATTTTGATAGACCACCAAAAGACAGGTTATGAGAATTACGAGATTCTGGCCAGCATGAGGCACATGCACCCCAAGAAAGAGGAAGAACTGGAGGAATTCTGCCGCTCGAATCCCTATTCCACCTTCCTGCTCAAATGCGTGGGCAAGTGGGACGTCGACATCGGCTTCGACTGCGAGGACAACGCCCATTTCCAGAAGATTTTGGTGGAGTTCAGAGACCGGTTCGGAGACATTATCCAAGATTACGAGGTCGTGCCGGTAATGGGATGGCGGAAATTCACTTATTACCCGTTCCACGGCCCGGCTTATGTGGGAAAAGCGTGATGGAAGTCTAGATTTTTTATTTTCAAATTCTTCTTTTCCTTTTTCATTCCTCTTTTTTTCCCAATTCTTCTTTTCGTTTTCCCTTTTCTCATTCTCCTTTTCGTTCTAGTAAAGCTTGTAGTTGATTCCAAAGTAAATCGCGCCGGGCGATATGGTGGCAGGCTTGCCGTATTTCTGCCAATGGCCTTCAAGGCTCAGAGTCAGCTTGCGGTCAAGAAGCTCCTGCGACACCTGCGCCCCGACCAGCCACGAATTTGGGCCGGTCATCCCTGCCCTGAAACCGCTGAGCTTGGCAGTGAATGGGTTCTGGTCCCCAACACGGTAGGTTGCCTCCAGCCCGATTCTTCTTGGAACATACTTTTGCTCTGCCACAAGCCCGTCGAATATGCCCTCGAAAAGAAGGGAGGAAATCTCCTGCTGGCTCCTGAATGCCCACCACCTCAGCTTGGCGTCGGTGTAGAGCGGCATCATCATGGAGTCAAGCTCGGGGGCAATCTTCCTGCCGCCCTCGTCCGCAAGCCCGCTTCCGTGCCCCAGAGCTTCGGTAATCATCCTGCCCGACACTGGGACAAGCTTCACGCCCAGAAAGCCCTCGAAGCTGCTGTCCTGCGGCCTGTAGATGCAGTTGGCTTCCGCCCCTGCGAAGAAGATGGGCAGGGTTTTGGAGACAGGCCACGTGCCGGCGTACTGGTTGCCCTCTATGCTTGCCGAGGCCAGCCTCAGCCTTGACTGGTCGCTGTCCGGAACGAGGAGCCCCAGGCCGGCGTTCAGTCTGTATGAAAGCTCGAACTCCTTGCTGGAGCAGGCCGCACCCGAAAAGACTGCGTGCACCGAGGCCGAGGTCATGTCATAGAACTGCGCCCAGAAAGCGGACTCGTCCGGAAGCTGCAGGAAGGGGTTTCTGAGCATGTTGAATGAGAACGACATGGCCGGAATCGGCTCCTTCTGCCCGTAGTCGAGGCGGATTCCGCTGTCGCCGGCGTTGTAGGCCATGCGGACGTAAGCAGAGCCTTTCGCCGTGCCTGACACCAGGCTTTCCAGCACCTGCGCTGCGGAGGCTATGTAGAGGCTGCTCAGCCACCTCTCCCCGCCGGTGAGCGCGTGCCAGGTGTATTCGAATCCGGGCTTGGCAGCCTCGTCCCTTTCCTTCTTGATGAGATTGTAAAGCCCGGTGCCTGGCTCAAGCCCCGAGAGCACCACATCATAGAATCTCACCCGCGCCATGTAATCAGTGAAGCCCCTGAGGGCCCTGCCCCGCTCCCCGAACTTGTCGAACTCCCCTGCGCCTATGTTGTCCCAGACATCAGAATACATTTTTTCCCGATTGGCGGCAAAAAAGCTGTTGATGAGGTCTGCCTGGGCCTTGGAATCCGCGCTGTTTATCGCGCCGCCGGA
>JAKAGP010000432.1 GCA_021825785.1 Nitrospirota bacterium | reverse complement strand
TTCGATGGATATCGATGTCCCGGAGTTAAAATCAACTTTTGTATCTCTTTTTGAGAAACATTTCAGGTATGTGCTCTTGCTGGGTGCTCTTGAGCTGGATCCGAACACGAAGTTCACCAGGATACGGCCTAAAAGCTTTTTTGATCAAATCAGGCTCTCCAATAGGTTTCTTAAAGCGCTCGGGGACAACAGCAGGTCTGTGCATTACGTCGAGCTGCAGAAAGGGTGGATGGAAGACTGTTCCTGGCTTGTGCATGATGGCGCCCACTATACCGCGAATTCTCATCTCAATATATGCGAAACTGCGAAGTTGCTCCTCATGGCCAATGTTCCGGGTTGGTAAGATTATGGAGCTGGTTTGATGTCTGGATTACTGACGATCTGGGATTCCGATAAAATTTTACCCGACAGTCCGGGGTTCATCTATCTGTGGAATGGCTATGTTGAAAGCGATGCCGTTCGCTCACTGCTGCGCTATGTGGAGGAGCACGGTGAGCGCCTTAGACGCAAGTATCTGGCCTTGGTCCATGACTTCGGAGAGAGGAGGTTCGGCGGCAAGCGGCTCATTGACCATTTTGCCTTTAATGACGGATTAAGCTACTGGTGGATGACATCGGTTGTTGCGAAGGATCTCCATAAATCCCCGATCACCGATGCCCTCCGGCTTATGGCCCTGGAGGAGATAGTTGTCCAGCAAAAACCAGGTAAGCTGAGGCTGGTAAGCGCCGAACGGAACCTGCATAAAATGCTCCTTGAATTGTGCCGAAACCTGGGAATTGACTATGAATGGGAAAAGCAGCCGGGGGGGACTTGCCGCCTGACCCGTGAGCTCGTGTATCGGAGGCTGCCCCATCTGCTGCAAGCACTGCTCAGTCTGGCTCGGCATTGGAGAATTGCTGCCCCGTTCAGACGGATGGCCAAGCCGGGTTGGCTCAAGGGCGATCATACGGTGTTTTTCTGCGGTTATTTCGCCAATGTCGTTCCGGAGCAAGCAGCGGCAGGGCGCTTTCATTCCCGCTACTGGGAAGGGTTGCACAACCTTATGCGTCAGTTGGGTCTTGCCGGGAATTGGCTGCACCATAATGCCTCACCCACCTCTGAAATTGCGATGGATTGGGTTCAGTCTTTCAACCGCAATCCGCTGGAGCAGGGTTTCCATACTTTTCTCGATGTATACCTGTCCTGGCGTATCGTTCTGCGCGTCATCCGGAGATGGTTACGGTTGAGCTGGACATCCTTGAGACTGGGAAGGCTGAATGACACATTCCGGCCGCGGGACAGCCATCTTTCATTAAGGCCGCTCATGAAGAAACACTGGCTGAAGTCCCTGAGGGGCTCGGGAGCTATTGATAATCTGCTGTCAATTGAACTCTTCGATACGGTGATGCGACATCTCCCGCATCAAAGGATAGGCTTTTACCTTTGCGAACACAATGAGTGGGAACGTGCGTTGATCCACGCCTGGCGCAAGCATGGCCATGGCCTGCTGATAGCTGTGCCTCATTCCACCGTGCGTTTTTGGGACCTGCGCTTCTTTGCCGACCAGCGTACCCTCCGGTCGCCAGGGCCGTACCCGATGCCGCAGCCAGACCTTACTGCTCTAAATGGAAGGGCCGCTGTTGAAGCCTATCTCAACGCAGGTTATTCTCATGAGGCCATCGTTGAATGCGAGGCCCTGCGTTATGGTTATTTGAGCGATTTGCAGCCGATGCGAACGAAAGGTAATCGAAGAGGAGTGAAACGGGTTCTGATACTGGGCGATATCCTGCTTTCTTCCACCGGCAAGATGTTGCAGGTGCTGGAGGAGGCAACATCTTTTTTCTCGACAGATATCATTTTCAGCGTAAAGCCGCATCCTCTTTGCCCTGTCAGCCCGGATGACTTTCCCCGTCTGAAATTGACTGTGACCACCGAACAGTTGGGCAAAATCCTTGCGGACTACGATATTGCCTATTCCACCAACATCACCTCCGCCGGTGTGGATGCCTACCTTGCGGGCTTGCCGGTAGTGGTGCTTCTGGATGATACGGCGCTCAACTTCAGTCCGCTGCGTAACCAGTCAGGGGTTCGGTTTGTCAGCAATGCCGAAGAACTTGCCGAAGCCCTACAGTCCCCCGAGCGATGGGCAACGGAGAATTCCGATACCGAAAGTTTTTTCTTCCTGGACCACGAAATGCCCAGATGGAGGAGATTGCTGTTGTCTTCCACTCGGACGTAGTCACACAGAATAACCGAGGGATTATGTTATAATCTGGCGGGAACTTGAGCACACAGTGGATAAAATAAACGGTTCAATGCCAGTTTCAATGTCAGCATAGAGGAGATTCCAAGTGTCACAAGAAAATGTAGTAATTAAGGCGAATGCAAACCTCCATCATATTGCAGGGGAGGACCTTTTTGGAAAAGAGGATGAGCGCTTCAAGGAGTACAGGAGGAAATGGAAGGAGTGGCCCGAGACTTTCTCCCACGGCGAATTTCCACTGTTTATCGACGTTGAAGTTACCAATTATTGCAACTATAGGTTTCGACATTATTTTGACCTTACCTCTTCAATATTTCTTTGAACCTGATTATATCACACAGGCAAGCAGTGAAGGAGAAAACCGCAGCACTCCAAAGACGACGGCCAGGATCGCTACTCCGCCGACCGTAAGCCAGCTCCACTGGAACTGGTGGGCGGCAGGTTTGACTCCGTTAGCGGCCTTGCGCGCGGTCTGCGCGATCTTCATCGTGCCCGGCGAGACCGTCTGGCCGCTGAAGATGGACATGAATTCATCGGCAAATTCCTTTGCCGTGCTGTAGCGCAGATTTGGATCTTTGGCA
>JAKAGP010000431.1 GCA_021825785.1 Nitrospirota bacterium | reverse complement strand
CGTAAGAAAAAAGTAAAAAAAAAAAAGCGGCAAGGATAACGACAGGCAAAATCAAAAAGATCTTCTTCCGGTAAATCATATTTTTTCTTTTCTCTTCTAACTGGCGAGAAGGGAATCTATTTTTGCCTTCAGCTGGGGCTTGGGAACGGCCCCCACTATCTGGTCTACTTTTTCGCCGTTTTTGAAGAATATAAGTGTGGGTATCCCCATTATTTTATATTTGCTCGCCACATCCGGATTTTCATCCGTGTTCAGCTTCATGACCTTCATCTTGCCCGAATATTCGTTTGCCAGCTCTTCGACAGTCGGGGCTATTATGCGGCAGGGACCCCACCATGCGGCCCAGAAATCGATCATGACAAGGCCTCCGAATTTAAGCACCTCATTTTCCCAGGTAGCCGATGTAACTGCAGAAACTCCTTCCGCCATTTGCCGTCCCTCCTGCATGAATTATTGATATTCCCCTCGGGGCAAGCCCGCAGGAAAAAACTGTAAAGATTTTTCACTTAATTCAAATCGCGTGCGTATCCTGTATATTATAATAAAATTTCCTATAATAATTAAAGCCTAAAATACTGACGGATATGAAAAGAGGAGGGTCTTTTAATGAGATTGTCCAAGATGCTTGTACCCACAGTCCGGGAGGTGCCTTCCGAAGCCGTGGCCGAAAGCCATAAGCTGATGCTGCGGGCGGGCTATGTCAGGCAGCTTGCCGCCGGGCTTTACATATACCTGCCGCTGGCCTGGAAGGTCATAACCAGGATAAACCGCATCCTGCGCGAGGAAATGGACGCCATCGGGGCTCAGGAGGTCTCGATGCCCGTGCTTCAGCCCGCGGAGCAGTGGCAGCAGACCGGCAGGTGGTTTGATATAAAAGAGGAGATGTTCCGGCTTAAAGACAGAGGAGGCAGGGACATGTGCCTTGGCATGACCCATGAGGAGATAATGACCTGGCTTGCCTCAAGGGAGATACGCTCATACAGGCAGATGCCCCAGGTATGGTACCAGATACAGACCAAGCTCAGGGACGAGGCCAGGCCAAAAAGCGGGATACTGCGCACGCGGGAGTTCCTTATGAAAGACAGTTACAGCTTCGATTCCTCCGTGGAAGGCCTGCAAAGAAACTACAAGCTCCATGAGGACGCTTATCACCGCATATTCACCAGGTGCGGTCTGAAATTCTACCAGGTGGAATCAGACACCGGCATGATGGGCGGCGCTGTGGCGCATGAATTCATGGCGGTGAGCGAGGCGGGCGAAGACGATATAGTGCTCTGCGAATCCTGCGGTTACCAAGCCAACGTGGAGATAGCTCATTCCGTCCCCGCCTCTTCCACGTCTGATTCGCAGGAAGGGGGCGAAGAGAACGGCGAAGAGGTCCATACACCTGAAAAAAGGACCGTGGAAGAAGTGAGCCGGTTTCTTAAAGAGAGGCCTGAGCGCTTTATAAAAAGCATACTTCTCATAGCAGACGACGGGCCCGTGCTCGCCCTTGTGCGCGGGGACCAGCAACTGCACGAAAAAAAGCTCCAGCGAATTATCGGGCCTTTCAGGGCGGCGCTCAAACAGGAAGTAAAGGACATCCTGGGCGTGGAGGCGGGCTTCATCGGTCCCATGGGGCATCAAGAAAAAAACATAAAGATCATCGCGGACCCGGCCTTGAGGGCCGGTAGTTTCATAAGCGGCGCCAACAAACCGCATTACCACCGGCGCGGTGTAACGGCCGGGGTCGATTTCCAGGCCTCCTGGCACGACATCCATGTGGCCAGGGAAGGAGATCTTTGCCCCAAGTGCGGGGCCCCGCTAAAAATGGAAAAAGCCATCGAGATAGGGAATATCTTCCAGTTGGGCACCAAATATTCTCAGGCATTGCAAGCCTTTTTCCTGGATGAGGCGGGAGAGGAAAAGCCTATCATAATGGGCAGCTACGGCATTGGCCCTGCCAGGATAGCGGCCGCCGCCATAGAGCAGAACCACGACAAGGATGGCATGATATGGCCCGAAAACATCGCGCCCTTTGACGTAGAGGTCATCCCCATAGCGGTCGATGAGCCCGAAGTGGAATCCGCCGCCTGGAGGATCTATGAGGAGCTGGCCGCAGCCGGGGTCGATGCTCTAATAGATGACCGCGACCTGCGGGCCGGGGTGAAATTCAAGGACGCCGATCTCATAGGTATCCCAAAACAGGTTATTATCGGGGGAAGGACCCTGAAGGAAGGCCTTGTGGAACTAAAAGACAGGCGCACAAAAGAAATACGGAAGGTCAGCCCTCAGGAGGCTGCCTTCATCTTGAAAGAGGAAATTTCCAGCAGAAAAGAGGAATGTGGGTCATAGGATGGAAAAGGCCGATTTCATACTGAAGGCACAATATGTCCTGACAATGGATGACGAGGGGGATAAGAGGGCCGGGGCGGCAAGAGCCAAAGGAGATGAAGCGGTCATGGCCATGGAGGACGAAGCGGCGGGGGCACTGGGGAACGAAACGGCCAAGGCCGCGGGCAGGCCCTTGTTGATCGAAGACGGCGCCGTGGCCATCCGGGGAGACAGGATAATAGATATAGGCCCTCTCGCGGAAATCGAAAAAAAATATGACCCAGTCGCCGTTATAGGCGGAAACGGACAGCTGAAGGCGCTCCTTCCGGGTTTTGTGAACACCCATACCCACGCTCCCATGGTGTATCTGAGGGGGATAGCCGATGACCTGCCGCTTAAGGAATGGCTCGAAAAGCATATCTGGCCCATAGAATCAAAATGGCTTGGCCCGGCGTTCATAAATGACGCTACCGAACTAGCCTGCCTGGAGATGCTCAAAGGCGGCATAAC
>JAKAGP010000430.1 GCA_021825785.1 Nitrospirota bacterium | reverse complement strand
CATGGTGATCGCGGACGACCAGCAGTTGTCCCTCGCGATCGGGAAGCGAGGCCAGAACATAAAGCTTGCGACGAGGCTGACGGGCTGGGAGATAGAGATACTGAGCGAGTCCGAATACTCCAAGATAAAGATGGAGGAGGCCGAGGCCGCATTCGACGAGGCCCTCAGGGACACCAAAAGAGAGAGGGAAAAACAGGAGCAGGAATAAGGGCTTGGGGCATGCCTGTTTGCATCGGCTCTGCGCGGCTCATCCGCGCGGTCTTGAAAAAAGCCGGAACCGGGACCCTCGTTTGGGTGAGGGGCGGGTAAAATGATCGAGAAGCTCAGGCGCAACTTCGAAAGCGGAATTGCAAAGCTCAAGTGGTTCTCCGGGCTGTTGAACGAGCGCCTGAAGGTCGAGATCGCCTTTTTCAAATATGCGAGCAGGGCCGAAAAACTCAGGCGTGAAAGAGACGAATTCGCCAGGGCCATTGGCGAGAGGGTCTATGAGGAGAGGCAGCAGCTCTCCCTCCTAGCCAGGGATGAAAACCTGAAGGGGCTCTTGAAAGAGATGGAGCTCGTAAGCGAGGAATTAGACAGCATGGCCGAGCAGGCCTCCAGGATGGGAAGGGAAAAATGAGCGGCAGGGGAAAATGATCCCAGGGGGCGTGTGGCTTTATATCTTTTCGGCCCTGCTTGGCCTCATAACCGGTTCTTTCGCAAACGTCTGCATTTACCGGCTGCCAAGGGGCAAATCCGTCGTACGTCCGGCCTCCCGCTGCCCTTCATGCCAGACCCCGATCAAGCCCTGGGACAATATTCCCGTGTTCAGCTACCTCGTGCTGAGGGGCAGGTGCAGGGCCTGCGGCGAGCCTATTGCCGCAAGATATCCCGGGGTGGAGGCGCTGAACGGAGCCTTGTATCCCCTGGCCCTCTACAAGTTCGGGGCGACTGCCGCCACCCTTTTCTATTTCGTCTTCATAACCGCCCTGATCGTCATCACCTTCATAGATTATGACTTCCAGATTATCCCCGACGAAATTACCCTGCCCGGTATACCGGTTGGCATTCTGGCCGGATGGCTCATCCTGCCGGACCCTTTCTACAGGGTTCTGGATATGGGGGTAGCCGTGTCCCTCATCGGGGCGGCGACCGGGTTCGCCCTTTACTATGCAATAGCCTTCGTTTCCCGCGGGGGCATGGGGGGCGGGGACATAAAGATGATGGCGATGGCGGGGGCGGTGCTCGGATGGAAAGGGGTCCTGCTTACCACCTTCATCGCGAGCCTCATGGGCTCGGCCGTGGGGATTTATCTCGTGATCTTCAAGGGAAAGGGCAGGAAATCGAAGATACCCTTCGGCCCGTTCCTGGCCGCGGGTGCCCTTCTCAGTCTTTTTTACGGCCAGGAGTTCGTCTTCTGGTATCTGAGGTATGGGCAGCACTGGTAATCCCCTGTTATACCTGATCACCCCGCTTTCTTTTCTGATAGGATGCAGCCTGCTTTTTTTTGCCGTCCTGCTCATGCTGTTTGCGAAATTCTACCGCGGCAAGGGCCGGGCGGCTGATAAGAGGACTTCGGAAGTGGGTTTTGTGATGGACACCTTCCAGGACCTTGTGGCAAGGCTCAAGAGCAATGAAAGGGAGCTTATGGCGCTTCGAGCCAGGGCCGAGGACAGGGCCAGCCTTATCGAAAGCCTGAGCGAAAACATCCTTGAGAGCGTCCCAAGCGGCGTCATCAGTTTTAATGAAGACCTGGAGATCACCATGGTCAATTCCTCGGCTGAAAGGATACTGGGGTTTAACAGGCTGCAGGCAGTCGGTAAAAGGCATGCCGATGTCCTGAAAGGACAGATAGCCCGCTACATCGAACAAAAAAAGACGGTTGAAAGACGGGAACTCTCGTATCCCGCCACGCCCGGCCGGCAGCTCTGGCTTGGGTTTTCCATAACTCCCCTGCTGGAGGCCAGGGGGGAAAGACTGGGGCTGATCCTCGTCTTTACGGACCTGACGGAGCTGAAAGTGCTCGAGCGCCAGGCGGAGCTCAGGCGGCGGCTTTCAAGCCTCGGGGAGATGGCCGCGGGGCTTGCCCATGAGCTCAGGAACTCCATGGCCGTGATAGCCGGTTACGCGAAGATGCTCTCGAAGGGGGACCAGTCCCCGGACCATTCCCGCGGGGACCAGTCCCGTGAAGCCGGGGCTGCCAGGGCCATCGGCAAGGAGGTGGCTGCGATGAACTCCATAATTGACGGATTTCTTTCGTTCGCGAACCCGGCAAAACCCGCCCTCGATGCCGTCCCCAGGGAGGGCCTCCTCGGGCTTTTGAAGACCTGCATGAGCGCGGCGCTTGCCGGCGATACCCGGGTTACGGCTTCGCTTTCCTCGGGCGAAGGGCAGTTCACCATAAAGGCGGACGAGATACTGCTTAAGCAGGCATTCATGAACCTCATACAAAACGCGGTCCAGGCGATGCCGGAGGGGGGCGAACTCGCCGTCCACATAGAGAAAAAGGGCGCCGAATGCCTCATATCCATATCGGATACCGGCCATGGCATACCCGAGGAGATGAGACAGAAGATATTCCTGCCCTTCTATACCACAAAGCAGAAAGGGACCGGACTCGGCCTGGCCGTTGTGCACAGCATAGTCCAGAGCCATTTGGGGAGCATCGAACTTGAAAGCTCGACCCGGGGCAGCCGGTTTCTTGTCAGGCTGCCCCTGAGCGAATAACGCAGCCGGTTTCTTGTCAGGCTGCCCCTGAGCGAATAAGCTAAAAACGCCGCTCTCTACGCAAGCAGCAGCGAGGCGGCCCAGACCGCGGCGAATACCAGGAAACTGATCGCCCCGTAAAGGGCGGGCCTGCC
>JAKAGP010000429.1 GCA_021825785.1 Nitrospirota bacterium | reverse complement strand
GAGGAAGGGGGTGCTTCCGCGGTCAAGGGGAGAGCTTAAAAGCCTTGCCGGGAGGGACACGGAAAACCTCGGCCCGCCTGAGATAGTAAGGGCGGTCATCGAGAGCCTGGCTGAAAACGCCTCTGACGGCATAGTCGCACCCATCTTCTACTATGCGCTCGGGGGGCTGCCGCTTGCGATGGCCTATAAGGCGGTGAACACGCTGGACTCGATGGTGGGCTACAAAAACGAAAGATACATCCGGTTCGGGTGGGCCTCCGCAAGGCTTGACGACCTTGCGAACCTCATACCGGCAAGGCTTACAGGGCTCTTCATCTCGCTTGCCTCCGTCTTGCCCGGCATGTCCATACGGCGGGCGCTCATGACGATGCTCCGTGACGGCGGGAAGCACCCGAGCCCAAACAGCGGGGTGCCCATGGCCGCAATGGCGGGGGCGCTTGGGATTACGCTTGGAGGGCCGGCTGTCTACGGCGGAAAGCTCCTGAAAAAACCCTTCATAGGCGATGCCGGGAGCCCGCCCTCGCTCGATTCGGCGCGCGGGGCGATGAGGCTCACGCTGCTTGGCTCGCTCTTTGGCGCGGCCGTGTTCGCCGTTCTGGGGGCGCTCCTTTGAAGAGGTACGGCCACGGCGGGGACATCTTTGCTTTCTCCCAAAAAACAGGTTTTCCGGCAGAAAAAATAACCGATTTCAGCGCCTCGATAAACCCGCTTGGCATGTCCAGGTTTGCCCGGAGGGCCGCAAAAGACGCACTCGCACTCGTACATAATTACCCGGAACCCTTTCAGGCGGAGCTTGCCGGAAGGATTGCAGACCATCTGGGCGTGAACCCCCGGTGCGTGATGCCGGCCAACGGGAGCACGGAGCTTATATACCTTCTACCCAGGGCGTTCAGGCCCAGGACCGTCCTGGTGCAGGCCCCGTCATTCTCCGAGTACGAGAGGGCCGCCCTCGTCGCCGGGGCCGCGGTGAAAACGGTTGAAGGAATCCGGCTCGACGCAGGCCGGTTCATCGACGCCATGCAGGGGGCGGAGATGGCCTTCCTCTGCAACCCCAACAACCCCACGGGAGAGCTTGTCGAAAAGGAGACCGTGCTTGAGATTGCAAAGGAGGCCCGGAGGAGAAAATGCCTGCTGGCGGTTGACGAGGCGTTTATGGATTTCTGCCCGGGAAAAAACTCCGTATGCGCCGAGGCCGGCGGGGGGGGGAACCCTTACATTGCTGTCCTGCGCTCCATGACAAAGTTCCACGCCCTTACGGGCCTGAGGGTTGGGTACATTGTCTGCCCGCCCGAGCTCCGGAAAAAACTGCTTGAATACAAAGAACCCTGGACGATAAACACCCCCGCGGCCCGTGCCGCCTGCGCGGCCCTGGAAGACGCCGTACACGCAAAAAAGACGCTCCTGCTCGTAAAAAAGGAAAAGGCGTTTATCGAGCGGGAGCTGAAGAGGCTTGGAGTGTGGTTTTTCCCGGGGGCGGCCAATTTCTATCTTATAAGGCTCCGCCGCGCGAAGGGGCTTGTCGAAAGGCTCTTTAAAAAAGGGGTGCTCTTAAGGGACTGCTCCAACTACCGGGGGCTTGCCGCGCCCAAAGGCCAGGGGTATATAAGGTTTGCCGTAAAAGGCGGAAGAGAAAACGCCATGCTGATGAGGGGGATTGAGGAATGGGAGAAGGGGGATTAAAGGCTAAGGCAACGGCATTTTCTCATTCCCGCCTGGCCACCCCTTTCAGATGTATTGGGGGCGCGACTGCGCCCCGCCCCTGAGTAGGTAAGGTGCATACTAAAGTACGGCCTAAACACCGCACTTCTCTGTTAAAATTGTGCATGTTTCGACCGGCACTTGATATCACATGGAGCAAGTTTTACTCGATACGCGTCTTACCCGGAGGATCTGAGGACCGGCCTGATTGTCATTCACCAGAAAGATACCTCCTGTTTTAATTGCGGTGGGAAGTGTAGGCATAAGCATCAGGGAATTTTCCCTTGCCTTGAAAATATCTCTGCCGCGTGGGTACAGGAGGTTATCTTAAATAATCTTGATGCCAAATTCCGGTGACAATACCTAATTGTTGACATGACTTTCCTTACTGCCAAGAACACACATTTGGGGAAGGCCAAAAGTGGACTTCAGGCGCTCTTCAGCTTCAATATCTTCACCTCTTTTTCCAACCGGATGGCCAGTTTGTCCTTCTCGACCTCAAGGTCATGGCGGGACTGAAGGTTGAGCCAAAACCGTTCTGAAAGTCCGAAATAACGGGAAAGCCTCAGGGCCGTGTCGGCGGTAATTGCCCTTTTCCCATGGACAATCTCGTTAACGCGGCGGGGCGGCACGCCAATATCTTTGGATAATCTATACTGGCTGATTCCAAGGGGTTTTAGAAATTCCTCAAGCAATATTTCGCCGGGATGTACAGGGCTTGTTTTGCTGGCGCTCATATTTTTTTCCTCCTTCAATGATAACCGGTTATCTCAACGTCATAGGCATCCCTAAGATGCCAGCGGAAACATATTCCCCATTGACTGTTTATTCGAATGCTATGCTGTCCAGCGCGATTGCCGGAGAGCTTCTCCAAATGGTTCCCCGGCGGCACACGCATGTCTTCAAGGCGCTCCGCGCCATCCACGATCAGTAATTTCCTCAAAGCGCTTCGCTGTATTTGCGGTGGGAATTTTGGTGATATCTTTCTATGGAAGAGCCCTTCCGTATCTTTACAGCGAAAGCTCTTTATCATATTTTATAATAACGCATTTCGTTAATAATGCCAAGCGTTATTAAACGGATAGCGAGCGTACCCCCAGTGTTCGTGAGAAGGGGAAATAGGGAGCACGGGAATGACAGATAG
>JAKAGP010000428.1 GCA_021825785.1 Nitrospirota bacterium | reverse complement strand
CGCTTTTACTTCTTGTCTTCTTCCTCGACCTCGGCCTCCATCACCTTTTCCTCGCCGGGTTTCTGCTGTTCTGTTTGTGCGCCTGCTTCGGGGCCAGCCCCTGCCTGAGCGCCTGCGCCGGCCTTCCTGTAGACATGCTCCGCCAGCTTGTGGGACGCCTGGGTGAGCCTCTCCGTAAGCTTCCTAAGCGCGTCGGGGTCAGTTGCCTCTTCCTTGCCCTTCTTGCAGGCTTCCAGGGCCTCCTCAACCTCGCGCTTATCGGATTCCGAGAGCTTGTCTCCAAACTCCTTCAGGCTCTTCTCAACCGAGTAGACAAGCGTGTCCGCCTCGTTCTTGGCCTCGGCCATGGCGCGCTTGCGCTTGTCTTCATCCGAGTGGCTTTCGGCGTCGCGGGTCATGTTCTTTATCTCGGCCTCGGAAAGCCCGCTGGAGGCCGTTATCTTTATGGACTGCTCCTTGCCGGTGCCCAGGTCCTTGGCGGACACGTGCAGGATGCCGTTTGCGTCTATGTCAAATGTCACCTCTATCTGAGGGACGCCCCTTGGGGCCGGCGGTATGCCGACCAGCTCGAACACGCCCAGCAGCTTGTTGTCCGAGGCCATTTCCCTTTCGCCCTGGAACACCCTTATTGTGACCGCGGGCTGGCTGTCGGAGGCCGTTGAAAATATCTGGCTTTTCCTTGTGGGAATGGTGGTGTTCCTCTCTATTATCTTTGTGAATATGCCGCCAAGGGTTTCGATGCCCAGCGAAAGCGGAGTGACGTCCAGAAGAAGGACTTCCTTTACCTCGCCTTTCAGCACCGCCGCCTGTATGGCCGCGCCTACTGCCACAACCTCGTCCGGATTCACGGTGCGGTTAGGCTCCTTGCCGAAAAAGTCCTTGACGGTGGCCTGTACCTTGGGGGTCCTTGTCTGGCCGCCAACGAGCAGCACCTCATCTATAACGGAGGTTTCCATGGACGCGTCCTGCAGAGCGCGTTTGCAGGGCTGGATGGTCTTTTCAATCAGGTCGCCGCAAAGCTGTTCCATTTTGGCCCTGGACAGCTTTATAAGCAGGTGCTTTGGCCCGGTTGCGTCCGCGGTGATAAACGGCAGGTTTATCTCCGTTTCCATCGCGTTGGACAGCTCTATCTTCGCCCTTTCGGCAGCTTCCTTCAGCCTCTGGAGGGCCATTCTGTCCTTTTTCAGGTCTATCCCGGACTCTTTCTTGAACTCCTCGGCAAGCCAGTCCATTATCCTCATGTCGAAGTCGTCGCCGCCCAGATATGTGTCACCGTTTGTGGAGCGCACCTCGATAACGCCTTGCCCGATCTCCAGGATGGATATGTCGAACGTGCCGCCGCCAAGGTCATAAACCGCGATCTTCTCGTCCTTCTTCTTGTCCATGCCGTAGGCAAGGGAAGCCGCCGTGGGCTCGTTTATAATCCTGAGCACGTTTAGCCCGGCTATTCTGCCAGCGTCCTTTGTGGCCTGCCTTTGGCTGTCGTCAAAATACGCGGGCACGGTGATAACGGCATCGGAAACAGTCTCGCCCAGGTAATCCTCCGCGGCCTGTTTCAGTTTCTGCAGGATCATCGCCGATATCTCCGGCGGGGAGTAGGCTTTTCCCCTGCTCTCCACATGGGCGTCCCCGTTTGCTGCCTGCACTATTTTATAAGGCAGCCTCTCGTGTGCGTGCTGGGCTTCCCTTGAATCATATTTGCGGCCCATAAGTCTTTTAATTGAAAAAATTGTGTTCTCCGGGTTTGTGATCGCCTGCCGCTTGGCAATCTGCCCCACCAGTCTTTCACCCTTGTCGGTGAAGGCCACCACGGACGGGGTAGTGCGGCTGCCTTCCTGATTGGGGATCACCACCGGCTCCCCGCCGATAACGACGGCGACAACCGAGTTTGTGGTGCCCAGGTCAATACCTATCGCCTTTGCCATTTATAAATCCTCCTTTGGGATACTTTGTCCTTTGGATACAACAACCATACTGGCCCGTATGACTCTGTCGTTAAATAAATAGCCGCTCCTTAGTTCCTCCACAACCGTCTTGTCCGGCACGTCATCACGGTCCTCCTGGGCAATTGCGTGGTGGAACTCCGGATTAAAAGGCTGTCCGAGCGCATCTATCGGTTTCAGCCCGAATTTTTCCAGGGTGCGCCTGAATTCCCGCATGGTCATCTCCACGCCCTGCTGAAGGGCCTCGGAGGCGTCCTGGGCATGTTTGAAGGCGGTTTCAAGATTGTCCAGAGTTGGCAAAAGCGCCGTCACAAGCTCCTCGTTGCACCTCCTGGAAATCTCGTCCCGTTCCTTGATCATTCTTTTCCTGTAATTGTCAAACTCTGCATACAGCCTTACGTACTTGTCCTTCTGGTCATCCAGTTCCTGCTCGATCACCTTCAACTTGCCTTCCTCCGCCTTTTCCACGCGCTCAGCCTGAACAGCCTCCTGGCTGCCGGTTAAACCGGCTTCAACCGCATCATGCTGCACGTCCGTTTCATGTGCGTGCCCGCCATGGCTGTCGTTATGGCCCTTCTCCGCCTTCTTGTTTTTCATTTAAATGGAGCTCCTTTTATCTGTAAGTGCATCGCTTATAAACCTTGCCGTTGTCTCAACCAGCCGTATGGTCTTGGCATAGTCCATCCGGATCGGGCCGATAATTCCCACAGTGCCGGCCTGTTTGCCATCCTGCGTGTAATAGGCCACCACCATGCCAAGGTCCCGCATCTCCTTTACCGGGTTTTCAGACCCTATCAGCACGGCAGTGCCGTCTTCGGATTCCTGGCACACCTTTTCCAGCAGTTTCAGCACCATGCCTTTGTCCTCAATGGCCCTGGCAATATCCTTGATCCTGTACGAGA
>JAKAGP010000015.1 GCA_021825785.1 Nitrospirota bacterium | reverse complement strand
AAGCCGAGGACGGGCAGCAGGCCTATAACAAGTTGACAAGCGAGGGAGGGTTCCAGTTCGTCGTCAGCGACTGGAACATGCCAAACATGGACGGCCTCGACCTGCTCAAGAAGGTGCGCTCCAACCCGGAGCTCAAGGACCTGCCTTTTCTCATGGTCACTGCCGAGGCGGAAAAGCACAAGGTCATCGAGGCGATCAAGGCCGGTGTCAGCAATTATGTTGTCAAGCCGTTTACCGCCGAGGTGCTCAAGGAGAAGCTGGACAAGATATTCGAAAAAAAGGCTGCACAGGGGTAGACCATGCCGGACGATATGGAAGAGATAATAGCGGATTTTGTCGCGGAGGCCGAGGAGACGCTGGATCGGATAGATCCTCTGTTCATTGAACTGGAAGAAAAAGGCTTCGACCAGGGGATAATAAACGAGATATTCAGGGGCATGCACACCATGAAGGGGGCCGCGGGCTTCCTTGGCTTCCAGAAGATCGTCGACGTTTCCCACCGGGCGGAAACCATCCTCAAAAAACTCCGCGACAAGGAGATAGACCTTGAGCCCGGGCTGGTGGATGTGATCCTGAAGAGTTTCGATATGGTAAGGCTCCTTATCGGGCACATAAAGGCAAAAGACCAGGCGGACACGGATATCTCCGGGATTTCCAAGGCCCTCGAAAACGCGCTCAATGCGTCTGAAAATCCGCCGGGGGCAGTCGTGAAGGCCAGACGGGCCGTTATCGAATCCCCCGTGTCCGGAAACCCGACGGCGTCTGCCAGCACGGCAACCGCATCCGGCGGAGCCGAAAAAGCGGCAACCGGCACTCCGTCTTCGGAAGACGCCCAGGCCAGGCAGAAGGAACCCAAGAACGAGGTCCAGACGTTGAGGATAGGCGTGGACAAGATAGACCATGTTATGAACCTGACAGGCGAAGTGGTGCTTATCAGAAACAGGCTCCTTAACCTGGCGGGCAGCCTTGAACACAGGTACTCCTCTGACCAGCAGATGGAAAGCCTGCTGGAGGCTGTCTCCTTCCTGGACCTGCTCACTTCGGACATGCAGTTGGCCGTGATGAAGATGAGAATGCAGCCGCTCAAAAAGGTATTCGGCAAGTTCCCTCGAATGGTGAAGGAGATATCCGCTCCGCTTGGAAAGGATGTGGAACTGAGGATATCGGGCGAGGATACAGAGGTGGACAAGTCCGTAATAGAACAGATCGGGGACCCGCTGGTCCATATAATCAGAAACTCGATCGACCACGCCATAGAGCCCAGGACTGAGCGGGTCGCCATGGGAAAGCCCGAAAGGGGCATTATATCGATAAGCGCCAGCCAAAAGGGCAACCAGATCATCATAGAGGTTGCAGACGACGGCAAGGGAATAGACGTGGAGAAGGTCAAGCAAAAGGCGATAAGCAAGGGGCTCATAAGCGCGGAGGATGCGGAGGCCATGGGCCGGGAGGCCGCGGTGAACCTAATATTCCTGCCCGGTCTTTCCACCAATGAGGTGGCCACGGAGCTGTCAGGCCGGGGCGTCGGCATGGACGTCGTCAAAAACAACGTATCCAAGCTTAACGGCTTTATAGAGATCGTAACCAAAAAGGGCGAGGGCACTAACATAAGGATAAGCCTGCCGCTTACGCTGGCCATAATCCATGCCCTGCTGGTCGAGGTTAAGGGCGCTGTTTACGCCATTCCTCTCACCCTTGTTGACGAGACCCTGAAAGTGGCAGGAACCGAGATACAGGGACTTTTGCAAAAAAAGGTCCTCAATATCAGGGGGAGGGTATATCCGTATTTTGAGTTGGCGGATCTCCTGGACGGGCAGTCTGCCGCTCCGGGTTTTCACCCGGGCCCGCATCTGCCTTTTTTGACTGCGGAGACTTCGGCGGAGGTGGGGCGGAACACTACCGGCAGGTATGTTATAGTTGTGGCCGTCGCTGACAGCAGGTTTTGCATCGGAGTGGACAGCCTTCTGGGGCTTCAGGAGGTCGTCATCAAATCCATCACCGGCTCCAATAACGTCGCTCCGTGCATACTGGGGGCAACCATATCGGGTGACGGCAAGGTCACATTGATAATAGACATGGGTTACATAGCGCGCAGCCTCTTTGAGAAAGAGCGCGTCCAGGCATGAGAATTGCAATAAATCCAAAAAGACAACAACTGGTTCCGGAGGTATAGGATATGCGGCAGTACATAGGCTTCAAGCTTGGCTCAATGGAATACACCATTCCAATCCTGAAGGTCCGGGAGATCATAAACACCCCCGTAATCACGCGGATGCCGCAGACACCCGGCTACATTGAAGGCGTTACGAACCTGAGGGGCAGTATCATAGTAATAGTAAGCCTGAGGGCCCTGCTGAATATAAACGGGGCACAGAGCGAAGGCACGGGAGGAAAGATCATCGTTGTGTCAAGCGGCAAAATCACCTTTGGCGTGCTTGTTGACGGGATAACCGGAGTGGTCGAGGTCGACGATTCGGCGGTCGAGCACCCGGAGAGGTTTTTCTCCGAGCGGATGGAGCAGATAAAAGGGGTCGCAAGGATAAACGACAAACTGCTTGTGCTGCTCGATCCCCGGAAACTTATTCCATTCGAGGACGAGTCCCTCTTTGAGGATGATGTCCTTGATGTCACCGAAACCGGGGACGGCAATGTGGAGGTCACGAAAAGGATGCAGACCATGGCCGGTGAGGTGAAGGTGAAAGAGGTGCAGAACGCCAAACAGTTTTTCGGTAAAAAGCTTGCTGACGGTGATACCGGCGGGATCATAGGCGAGGTCATGGGCTTCCTTGACGCCATAGGCAGCCAGGATTACGCGAAGGCCGAAACGATCATCCAGGGCATTATGACGAAAGGCCGCGGTGACCTGTACAATGAAGTGGGCAAGGTGACCCGCAAACTCCATGACTCCATAAAAAATTTTAAGGAGGCCATAGACCCAAAGCTTAAGGGCATGGCGGAATTTGACATGCCCCAGGCGGTCGACCGTCTTCAGTTCGTCATCGACAGGACTGAGGAGGCCGCCAACAAGACAATGAGTTTCGTCGAAAAATATATCCTCAACATGGACGAGCTTTCCTCCCACATCAGGACAATAAAGGAGCCCCAGGAATCTGCCGACTATCTTAAGAATTTCAAGAACAGGCTGGAGGATGACCTCACCGAGGTGCTGACGACGCAGTCATTCCAGGACCTGACCGGGCAGGCCCTCGAAAAAGTAATACAACTGGTGGGGGACATTGAAAGGGAGCTTGTAGTTCTTATAACAAGTTTTGGCGGCAACATGGAGCCAAGTTCCTCCCGCGAGCTCGTTTCTGAAAAGGTAAACCAGGAAGGCGTCGACAGCCTTCTTACGGAGCTTGGTTTTTAAAAATGAAGAATGCATTATTATCCGGAGAGCCTGGAAAGACATTTTCATGAAAACTGGCAAAAAAATAAAAAAAATATTGGAAAGGCGGTTCTGGCTTGGTAACGGTCCTTGTTGTTGATGATTCCGCCTTCATGCGAAAAGTCCTGTCCGGGATGCTCGAATCGGACCCGGGCGTAAAAGTTGTTGGGACCGCCGCAGACGGATTGGAAGCGGTGGAAAAGGCCGCGGCGCTCCGTCCGGATGTCATCACCATGGATGTGGAGATGCCCGGGATGGACGGCATCGAGGCCTTGAAGAGGATAATGGCTGAAAACCCTGTGCCCGTGATCATGCTGAGTTCCCAGACCAGCGAGGGGGCGAGGGTGACACTGCACGCGCTTGAACTGGGCGCAGTGGACTTTGTCTCCAAGAACCTTGCGGACTCCTCTTTGGACATAATGAAAATAAGAGGGACCCTGATCGAAAAGGTAAAGCATCTCGGCCAGAAAAACGGGTTCAACAGGCAGGCGAGGCAGCCGCAAACGGAAATGCGCATTGTGGCCGAGGTGTGCGGCGACCGCACAAACGCGGACATAGTGGCGATCGGTACTTCAACGGGGGGGCCAAAATCGCTTCAGCAGATAATACCTTCCCTGCCGCGGAATTTTCCGGTCCCGGTTCTCGTCAGCCAGCATATGCCAGCCAATTTCACGAAGCCTTTCGCTGAGAGGCTGGACCAGCTTTCGGCGATGGAAGTCAAAGAGGCTGAGGACGGGGAGACCGCAAGGTGCGGGGTGGTCTATATAGCGCCGGGCGGCGGCCATATGCGCATTTCCAGCGGACTGCCCAAGCCTTCCATCGCCATCAGCCGCGCAGGGGACTTCATCTACAGGCCGTCCGTGGATGCCCTTATGTCCTCGGTTGCCGCACACTTTACCTGCAGGTCGCTGGGAGTGATACTTACCGGCATGGGCAATGACGGGTTAAAGGGGCTTAAAAACCTTAAGCTCGCGGGCGGAAAGATAATAGCCCAGGACGAAAAGACCTGTGTGATTTACGGAATGCCCAGGGTGGTGGTTGAAGCGGGTCTGGCTGACAGTGTTCTGCCTCTCGGGGATATACCGGAGGCCATTGTGAGATATGTATGCGGAACCCCTGCGGGACCCGGATGTTCCGTCCGCCAGGGCGCGGCCCCGGGCCGGGTTGACGGGTATCTTGGGCGGTAATTATAATAGAAAATGGCTAGAATTTTAATCATAGATGACGATCCGGAGATCGCGGAGATACTGGATTTGTACAGCGATTTCCTGGGTTATGACGCCGATACCGTGTCTTCCGGTATGCAGGCGCTGCAGAAACTGGCAGGCAACGGTTTTTACAATGCGGTGTTCTGTGATCTCACTCTTCAGGACCTGAACGGGTTCAAGATATTTGAAAAGATAAACCAGTCGGACCCGGAGTTGGCCGGCAGGTTCATCCTTCTCACCGGGGCCGCCCTGGACGGTGACATGGAAAACCAGGTAAAGGCAAAGAAGATAAGGGTCATCCAAAAGCCCTTCAATTTCGAAGACATAAAGATGATTCTTGAATCGATAGAAGGGCGGGGGGCGGATTCCAAGAACGTCCTTTTGCAAACCGGCAATCTGCCCGCCGTGCCTGCTGTTGCAGCCAGGATACTTGAACTTGTGAAAAACGAAAACACCGGCATTGAGGAGCTTAAACAGGCCATAATGTCGGACAATTCACTGACGTCACGGATACTGCAGATGGCCAATTCAGTATTTTTCCGGCTGCGGCAGAAGATAGATACCGTTTCGGACGCCATAACGGTGCTCGGGTTCAACACGATAAGGACAATAGCGCTGGCCGTCTCAACACGCAATATCTACAAGAACTTCGGTTTGATCGAGCAGAAGCTGTGGGAACACAGCCTTGGGGTTTCCCTGGCCGCGGGGTTGATAGTGGACGAAGCCCGTCTGCCCAGGAACGTAAGGGAAGAGGCTGTTATAGCCGGGCTCCTGCATGATGTGGGCAAGGTCATAATGAACAATGGGCATCCGGACAAGTTCTTGCGTCTTGTCCAGCTTGTGCATGAGGAGCGTTTGCCTTTTTGCATGGTTGAAAAGGATATCTTCGGCTTCAGCCACGCACAGCTGGGTTCCATGCTTGCCGAAAAATGGGGTTTTTCCGAGGGCCTTTCAGGCGTAATTCTGCATCACCATGGGTGGAGGCAACTGGACAAGACAGCACCCGGTGGTACGGCCAGGGTCTGTTATATCATCTCCCTGGCAGATGCTCTTTGCGCGAGGCTTGGGATAGGCTATAAGGAGCCGATGCAGGACCTGGACCTGGGCGAGGAGGAGCTTAAAAGAGTTCTGAAGATCGATGCCGGTTCATACGAGGAACTCACATCTTCCTTCAAGGAAACGTATCTTCTGGAAAAGATGCTTTTCACATAGAAGGAGGGCTGGAGAAGGAAATGTCCATCGAACCTGTTAACAATGTTTCTCAGACACCGGCAATAATAAGGCATGAGGACAATCCTTTGCCCAAAAAGAAAAAAGAAAGGGAAAAGGGTAAGGGGTCTGACGGGGAAGAAAAGGAAAAAGGCAAGATCGATATAACCGTCTGAGGTCTGATCCTTTTTTTCATTACCGTAGATTGGCCGGCTCGCAAGAAATGCTCTGGAAAAAGAAAAACCAAAAAAGCCTTCAGAATACTGTAGAAATAATTAAAAATCCCGCCCTGAAGCCAGCCTCCGGCAAGCCCGGCATTGATAGTGACAACCTTAAAAAACTGGAAGAAAGAATAGACGAGAAAATATCTCTCCTTATGGCTCTCGAGGAGAAGGCCGGCAAACAGATAGAGGCTTTGGAGAAACTCATCTATTCATCAATGGCATCAAAGCCCTCCGCAGGAATGATAAATCGCAGCGGCGAGATACTGGCGCTAAAGGAAAAGGGACTGGATGCCCGGGAGATATCGAAGATACTCTCCGTCCCCGCCGGCGAAGTTGAGCTCATCCTCAACCTGAACAAAAAAAACAGGCCTTAAAAAACAAGATATCTTTAAGGGGGGGCAAGCCGCTTCCTGCGCCTGGCGGCAAAGCGGCCGGACCAGTGTGCGGTAGAGGCGGCCCTGGCGCGTCCGCCTTTCTTATCATCTCATCAGGATATTCCGTCCAGCAAGGGCAACCCATCATCCGGGCGTTAAATAATTGGCGCTGATGGTAAATATTGCCACAAGGGAATTTTTTTCCTCCCTCCCGATTTTGAGATGCATCTTTTAATATCACGTTAACAACTGCCCGGCCAGTGAGGAAAAACCCCGTGAATAATGGATTTTCAGCCCTTTTTAAAAAACAGGGCAGGCATTTTTTTTGAAATGGCATTGAAATTGCAATTACCTTTGGCATGTACAAAGGAATATACATAGCTCTATCGGGTGCGGTGCTGAAGCAGCTTCAAATGGACAGCGTAACGGAGAACCTTTCTAACTCAAACACGCCAGGCTACAAAAAGGAAGGTTTGTCATTTCGTGACTATCTGATAAACCCGCCGGTGAACACGCTCGAACAGGAGGAAAGGGATTTGAGCACATTGTCCGGCGAACGGACGGACATGGTTCAGGGCAACGTTTTCAAGACGTCAAACCCCATGGACATCTCTATCGAAGGGCAGGGCTTCATTGCGCTTGAGGGGAACCGTTATACGAGACGGGGAGATCTGAAAAGGAGCAGTGACGATTTTTTGACATCCTTTAACGGCATAAAGGTCCTTGGAGAAAAAGGGCCCATAAAACTTCCCAAAGGGAGCATAAGGATCGGCTCGCACGGCGGAGTGTATGTGAACGGGCAGCAGGTGGACACCATCAAACTGGTGGACCTGTCAAGCCAGACCGGGATGATGAGGATGGGGTCTGGCATTTTCTATTCAAAGGCCGCGGTGGTCAGCTCCGGCGCCACGGTGAAGCAGGGCTATCTGGAGGCAAGCAATGTGGATGTGGTAAAGGAGATGGTCGGTATGATAGACACTGAAAGGGAGTTTGAGACCTTTCAGAAGACCATACAGACCTTTGATGCGGCCGCCAGCAAAGTTGTAAACGACATGGCGCAGATTTAACAGATTCTAAAAAAGATTTTATTTGCCGGAAAAATAAGGAGGTCTTGAAGATGTTAAGGTCATTGATGATAGCGGCAACCGGCATGGAGGCCCAGCAGATCAATATAGACACGGTCGCCAACAACTTGGCCAACGTCAACACAACGGGTTTCAAAAGGAGCAGGGCTGACTTCGAGGACCTGATCTATGAGGACCTGAGCGCTCCCGGGACTTCCTCATCCGACAAGACCCAGTTGCCGACAGGCATACAGATAGGGCTTGGCGTGAAGCCGGCCGCGGTGCAGAAGATATTCCAGCAGGGGGACCTGTCGCAGACCACGAACCCCCTGGACTTGGCGATCCAGGGAGACGGCCTTTTCCAGGTGGACATGCCCGATGGTTCCATCGCTTACACCAGGGCAGGGTCGTTCAAGATGGACAATAACGGGCGCATCGTGAACTCGGAAGGGTATCCGCTTGAACCCAACATCTCTATACCCCTTAACACAACCCAGATAAACATAGGAGCTGACGGCACGGTCACGGTGGTGCAGGCGGGCAGCACAACCCCTGTCAACGTTGGCCAGATACAGCTTGCCAAGTTCACCAACAGAGCGGCCTGCAGGCCATGGGCGGCGGGCTGTATACGGCCACCGGTTCCTCTGGAGACCCTATCTTGGCCAATCCCTCCGTGGATGGGATGGGCACGATCCAGCAGGGATACCTTGAACTGAGCAACGTAAACGTTGTTGAAGAAATGGTGAATATGATAGCCAGCGAGAGGGCGTACGAGATAAATTCCAAGGCAGTGCAGGCCTCTGACCAGATGCTCATGGACACCAATAACATGAGGGCGGCGGCATAGACGCCATGAAAAGGACAGCGGCGCTTTTGCTGATGTTTCTGCTACTGACGGCCCCCGCCATCGGGGGGGGCCGTATAGCTCTTGCTGACGGCCTTGTCAACATGACGGCCGTGCTCAGGGCGTATATCGACGGGCGATACCACTGGAGTAATGTGGAGATAAACGATCTTGTCATCGATAGCGGCCGGCCGGACTGTATGCTGGACGGGCTGCCGGAGTCCGTCAGTCTTATTAAGGATCCGCCTGGGAAAACGGTCTTCGGGCTTAATTTTGCCGGGGGCCGCAAGGAGACAGCAACCGCAACGGTGACGGGGTATGAAACTGTTGTGAAAAGTACGCATCTGCTGAGGACGAACTCCGTTGTCGGGCCCGAAGATGTATCGTCCTCTCTTGTGGACGTGTCCCGGCTTCCCAAAGACGGTTTTTTCAAGGAAGACTCCCAGGTGGTGGGTAAGGTGCTTACCTGTTCAGTGGGGGCTGGGGTAACGATCCTTGGCTCAATGGTGAGCAAAGCCCCCATGGTAGAAAGGGGGCACAGGGTAACGATCATGGTGGACTCCCCCGGATTCAGGATTACCACGCCGGGGGAACTGGTGGGGAGCGCCCGCGTGGGCAGCTACGCAAAGGTCATGAACACCTCTTCAAGGAAGATGCTGTCCGGCATGTTGGTGGATGAGAATACGGTCCTCATCCAGGAAGACCCAGGGAGCGTAGTAGCCCGGGATAGCGGCGGATACCAGTAAGATGAAAAAGCTTTTTTTGTTTGTATTTGCCTGGAGACGGAGCGCGTATGCGCCAAAGAGTGATCTTTTTGCGTGCCGGGCAGCCGTATTGTGCATCGCGCTGCTTTCTTTTGCCTCTTGTGCGACGGTTCCCAAGCTTCCTCCCGCGCCGCCAAAGTACGTATATAACGAAAAAAACAAAAACACGCAGGAGGTCAGGCATTACGCCAATAATTCACTTTTTGCGGATGGGGCAAGCCTTTACGAGGACTTGCGGGCCAGGCGGCTCAATGACCTTGTGACAATAAATGTTATGGAAAACATAACCGGCTCCGGCCAAGCCGATACGAACGCATCGAGGGATTCAAGCCTTGCCGCGAATGTGACCGGCTTTTTCGGCGCACCCTTGAACCTTGGATTATCCAACCTTTACGGCAATGGAAATACCTTTTCGCCTTCGGTATCGGGCAACATGTCGGACAGCTTTAAGGGCAGTGGCGCTACCACAAGAGCAGGGACACTTGTGGGAACTATTACCGCCCAGGTCGTCAAGGTATTGCCAAATGGAAACCTGGTGCTTCAGTCCAGGAAAGAGATAACGATCAACAATGAAAAACAGATACTTATCTTTGAAGGCATAGCCAGGCCATATGACATCGCCGCTGACAACACCATAGCCAGCAGCAGGATCTCGGGCGCGAAGGTATATTTTGTCGGAGACGGCATAGTGCAGGAAAAACAGGGGCCTGGATGGCTGGTCAATTTCCTGGACAAGGTATGGCCTTTCTGATGCCCGCTTATGATGAAAGGTGCTGAAATGAATAGACCCGTTATAAAAAAGACACCGCCGCGTGCCACAAAGAAGCCACTATTCGTTGTTGCGCTGGTTTCCTTGTTTTTGTTTTTCCTGGCACTCTCATCAGTTGCCGTGGCGGAGCGCATAGAAGACATTGCCTCTTTTCAGGGGATGACAGAAAACCAGGTTGTGGGTTATGGTCTTGCGGTCGGGTTGGCCGGGACCGGAGACACAGGAAACGCAACCATGGATGCTATCGCAAACGTGCTAGAAAGGATGGGACTCACCGTATCTCCCACTGATATAAGGGCCAAGGACACCGCTGCCGTGATCGTAACGGCAACGCTGCCTCCCTTTCCAAAGGCAGGCATGAAGATAGACGTCAACGTCTCTGCCCTTGCCGACGCAAAAAACATACAGGGAGGCACCCTGCTTCTTACCCCCCTTTACGGACCTGATGGTAAGGTTTATGCGCTTGCCCAGGGGCCCGTATCCATTGGCGGTTTTGTCGGAGGAGGCGGAGGGACAAGCATTCAGAAAAACCATCCTACAGCGGGAAGGATCCCGGAGGGAGCGATCATACAAAAAAACCTGCCCTTCACACTGGGTGACGGAAAGACGATCAAGCTCTTCCTGCACGATCCTGATTTTACTACCGCGGCCGGGATAGCAAAGAGCATAAACACGGCGTTCGGACCGGGCAGCGCGGAGGCTTCTGACCCCTCAACCGTGAAGATAAGCATACCAGATGCTTACTCGGACCGGATCGTGGATTTTATCAGCATGGTAGGGGAACTGGACGTTGCTGTGGATGAGCCAGCAAAAGTCGTGATCAATGAAAGGACCGGCACAGTAATAATAGGGGAGAATGTGAGGATAGCACCGGTGGCTATCGCCAACGGAAATCTCACTGTGGAGATCAAGACCACCTACAATGTCTCCCAGCCGCCGCCTTTTGCCCCATCCGGCTCCCAGACCGTAGTTGTGCCCAATACGAACGTAAAAGTTCAGGAGCAGAAGGCCAGCCTGATGGGTGTCTCCGGTTCCACCCTTGGTGAAGTGGTGAGCGCCCTCAACTCGCTTGGGGTCACTCCGCGTGACCTTATCTCGATAATGCAGGCCCTTAAGGCCGCAGGGGCTCTCAGGGCCGACCTGGAGATAATTTAACGACAAAATGTATATAGATGACGCCATAAGCCCGGAAGACCTCAAAAAATATACGGCTCAAAAAGGCCCGGAGGCGATGAAAGCCGTGGCCGAGAACATGGAGACTCTCTTTACCTACGAACTTGTCAAGGAGATGCGCGCCACTACCATGGAGGGCGGCCAGGACTATAGCCGGAAGACTTACGAGGGAATGTTCGATATGGAGCTTGCCCGTCTACTGGCTCAAAAAGAGACCGGGCTAAGGGATATGATACTTAAGCAGATCGAGCAAATAAATAGTAAAGTAACACATGAAGAACCATCCTCTGATTCATTGAATTCAAAGGGAAAGCAATTGCAGCCGATAACAGGCGGCGGTCCCTCGATAAGCGTCGTGCCTGCAACGGACGGAGGGCCTGCGGTGAACTCCGAGCCTGTAACAAACGAGAATCTTCCCTACAGGCCGAGTGCAAAAGGCCCTATGAATGATAAAACAAAGAGCATGATAAGGGCTGCCTTCGGCGGACAGGCAACCAACGCGATAGCGGTGGTCTTTGCTGAAAGCTCGGGAAATCCGTCCGCCTCTCACTATAACGCGCCATATGGAAGCACGGACTACGGACTGTTCCAGATAAACGATAAATTCTGGGCGGCCCGTCTTATGAAAAAAGGCATCATAAACAACGTATCTGACCTGTTCGATCCTCAAAAAAATATCCAGGCCGCAGCGTGGATATATAAACAGGGGGGCTGGAATCTTTGGACATCCGTAAGAAGCGGAAAGGTGCAACTCGGGCCGCCGGACGTTATGGAAGCGGAAAACGCCCCGCATGGTTCCGTGGGCTCGGGATCGCAAGATTTGTAATTAAACAACTTGAAACTTGATAAATATGGACCATGAAGGTTCTGTAGCGGGTAAAAATTAAAG
>JAKAGP010000427.1 GCA_021825785.1 Nitrospirota bacterium | reverse complement strand
TTTATGAAACAGCTCCTGCACATGGGAATAGTCTGTCTCCCCCGATATGATTTCATGCCGGGCCAGTATCCTTTTCGTGTAGGCGTCTACGACGAAGACCGGCTTTTCAAGGGCGTAGAGCAGGATGGAGTCCGCGGTCTCCGGCCCTATGCCGTTTATGGCCAGCAGTTTTTCCCGGAGAACGGCCGTCTCCGTGTCCCTCATCCGCAGGATGTTTCCCTGGTAGCCGCTTACGATAAAGGAGACAAGCGCCTTGAGCCTGAGCGCCTTTATGTTGAAATATCCCGATGGCCTGACCAGTTCGGCAAGCCGCTCATTTGACATCCTGTCCATGGCCAGGCTGCAAAGGGCGTTTGCCTCTTTCAGGTTTCGGATGGCCTTCTCGACGTTGCCCCAGTTGGTGTTCTGGGTGAGGACGGCCCCCACGGCCACCTCGAAAGGCGTCTCGCCCGGCCACCAGCGCTGGCGGCCGAAGGCGTCAAAAAGACGCGTGTAAAACTCCCGGAGTTTCCCCTTGATCAATTCGTCTTTTTTATGTCCAAATGCTGAATCCACACCCGGCACCTTATGATATATTATAACCATGCTTGATGCCAGATTCGTAAGGGAAAATCCCGAAAAAGTGAAGGAAGCGCTTCAAAGACGCAATATGGAGATAGACCTGGCCCCCTTCATGGCGATTGAGGAGGGGCGGTTATCGAAGGTCCGCAGCCTGGACGATCTCCGGGAGCAGAGGAACAAGGTCTCCGAGGAGATATCCAGGCTGAAGAAGCAGAGGCAGGACGCCTCCGGGCTCATCGAGGAGATGAAGGGGGTTTCCACCCGCATAAAAGAGCTTGAGGAAAACCAGAGGGAGGCCGAGAGGAAGGCCAGGGAGTTTCTGCTTGCCGTGCCGAATATCCCCCACTCATCCGTGCCTGCCGGGAAGGACGAGACCGGAAACGTCGAGATAAGGAAGTGGGGCGAGCCACGGCGGTTCGACTTCACGCCGCTCAATCACTGGGACCTTGGCGAGATGCACGGGATAATGGATTTCGAGAGGGCGTAGAAGATAGCGGGCGCCCGTTTTTCCCTTATGAGGGGCGAGGGGGCCAGGCTGGAGCGGGCGCTCATGAATTTCATGCTGGACCTGAACACCTCAAAGGGCTACACGGAGGTCTTCCCGCCCATACTCGTAAACCGGGACAGCATGACTGGCACCGGACAGATACCCAAGTTCGAGGGGGAGTATTTCAGGATAGCCGATCCCGAATTATATCTCATCCCCACGGCGGAGGTGCCGGTGACGAATATCCACAGGGAGGAGATACTGGAGGAAGAGAAGCTCCCGATCCGTTATACCGCCTATACGCCCTGTTTCCGGCGCGAGGCGGGCTCCTACGGGAAGGACACGAGAGGGCTTATCCGCCAGCACCAGTTCAACAAGGTGGAGATGGTCAAGTTCGTAAGGCCCGAAGACTCCTATGACGAGCTTGAAAAGCTGACCGGGGACGCCGAGGAAATATTGCGCAGACTGGGGCTGCCGTACAGGGTGGTTGTGCTTTGCACCGGGGACCTGGGCTTCTCCTCCGCCAAGACCTATGACCTTGAGGTCTGGCTCCCTGGGCAGGACAGGTACAGGGAGATATCCTCCTGCTCCAATTTCGAGGATTTTCAGGCAAGGCGCGCCGATATAAGGTTTCGGAGGGCCGGAAAGAAAGGGACCGAGTTTGTGCATACCCTGAACGGCTCCGGCCTTGCGATAGGGCGCACCCTGGTGGCGATACTTGAAAACTACCAGCAGAAAGACGGCAGCATCATCGTCCCAGATGCCCTGAGGCCCTATATCGGGATCGAAAAAATAGGTTAAAAAAAACAAAAGCACTTTTTTGGCTGAAGGCAAAGAGGCATACTGCGTTGTCCTGCGGAAGCAGGCGGATTTCTTCCCGTTTCAGGAGCTGGCCGCGCTTCTGAGCGAGGCGCTGGGTGTCCCCGTGCCGGACGCCGCAGCCGGTCTCAGGCGCAACTGGGGGCTTCTCTTCAGGACGGGTGAGATCGGTCGCGGCGAGGCCCTTCGGGAAAAGCTCGCGGCGGCCGGCGTGGGTGTGGCTGTAGTTGCAGCCTCAAGGCTGAGGCCGCTTCCCCCACTTAAAATCATCAGGAAGATTTCCCTGTCCGGTGAGGGCATGGTGGCCTGGACAGGACACGGGGCGGCTGATTGCGCGGGCCAGACCGAAATCCCCTGGAGGGCTTTTGAGTCCACCCTGCTTTGCGCGGGAAGTTATACGGAAGAGGAGGCAACAGGTGAGGCGGAAGCGGCCAAAAGCGGCCCCGGGCTCTCCGACATCGTGAAGGCCGCCGCCATCACAATTGCAACCGGCATGCCGCCGCTGGGGAAACTGAAACCAAGCCGGGAAAAGACCGAAGCGCCCGCCGGACGCCGGAAGCAGGGTTCCTATCTGGATATCATATCGGCGGCCGGGCAGGGGGAAAAAATCTCCGCATTCAGGATTTGCGGAGAGTCATTCGATTACTCCTGTCTCGGGAAAAGGAAGGAGTATTCCTCCGTGCTTAATTTCAGGAAGCTTGCCGCGGATTTGCTTTCCTATCTTCCAAGGGCCATCAAAAACAGGGGGGCAATGGCGCTTGAGAAGGGCCCATTGTCCGGGGCGGGCTTCAGATATAACGGGAAAGAAGAGTACGAGGCCGAGAGGTTCTGGCTACTGCAGCTCCTGTAAGGGGGCGGAGCTACGCAGTCCAGGGCAACCCTGTTGATATGCCCACCCAGAAGATATCCGCCCGGCCCTTTCGTTCGCTCGTGCGGTTCCGGCCGTGTATAAACGGAACTATTGCTTTGTCCTCAGGGCGA
>JAKAGP010000426.1 GCA_021825785.1 Nitrospirota bacterium | reverse complement strand
GTAGAGGCGGCCGTAGGTAGCGGCTGTGCCGCCGGTCCGAACTTGCGGCAATTCGGCCACATCGAAATTGAGATTGGGATTCTTGGCTCGCAAATCAGCAAGCTCGGAAGCAAAACCAAAATAAACACCCAGATTGCCCGCCAAGAAGGCAGTCTTGGCTTCCGGCCATGAGCGGTTCCAGGAATAATTGGCCGAGGATGGATTGACGAATTGCGTGAAGAAATCGAGTGCTTTCGTTGGATCAGCGGTAGCTGCGGGCGAAAGTGTGCTCGAAACACTACCGTAAGTATCCACGGCCGTAACAGGATTCCCTGACTGCATGAGTAGTGAACCCAGAATCTCCCGCGCGTTGTCGACATTGGTAAAATCGCCCATAGCCACCGCGCTCTGTGTGATTGTGCCGCTCTGATTCTTCACGGTCAGTTTCTGATTGAGCGCCTGGAACTGATCCCAGTATTTGGGTGGCTCCGCGATACCGGCCGCGTTGAACAAATCACGATTCCAATACATCACCAGCGGATCAACCAAGAAAGGTAGTCCCAGCAAGCCGTTCTTGCTGATGTAGAGGCCGGCTTCATCAATATAAGCATTTATAAAGTCACGCTGAGCCAAAACATTATAAGGTATCGGAGTCAGCTTATCCTCGTTAGGCAAGAGCATGTCGACTGGAATAAGGATGGCATCTGGTCCGGCACCGCGAGCCAGCGCCGAAACGAAATCTCCCTCGAAGGCGCTCGGACTTTCCTGGGTATAGTTGATATTAACCGGTGTTGAAAGCGAATTGTTGATTTTGCTCACATACTGGTCAAAAACATTCTTGGGAAAAGTACCCCAGATAGTGATGGTCGGCAGTTGGGTACTGGAATTATTATTCTTGAAAGTGGCAAAAGCGATTACTCCGCCAATGATAAACAGCACCATCACCCCCATAAAGATAATTTGAAATTTGGATGTTTTCATGTTCAATTTCTGGCAAAAATCAGGCCATAATGGTGATCACCCGCCCCGAAGGAACGCTCCAACTTGAAACCCTGTTTCTCAAAGAGTGTTTGAGCCTTGAGGCTCGGAACAATGGTCTTGGGACTAAGCGGGCTGACTTCATTCCAGTCAATGAGCAAGACTCGGCCTGTAGGCTTGAGCAAACGCTTGATTTCCAGCACAAAATCATCTGGTTTGGTGATCTGAAAAAGAATATTGGAAGCAATAACCACATCAGCTGAGGCATCGTGCAGTTTGGTGCCACCCACTTTCTCGGCATTGCCCCAGACCACCTCAATATTGAAGAGGTTTTGGGACGTACCCATAGTACGCAAACGATTCAAAAGATCGCGATTAACATCAACGGCGTAAACTCGGCCACTGTGGCCAACGCGGCGGGCCGCCTCAATCGTGTAGAAACCGGAACCAGCGCCAAGGTCGACGACTCTCATTCCCTCGGTGATTCCAAGTTTGGCTAGATTGGCAGCCGGATCAGAAAACATAGTGCCTGTATTTTAGCATGAAAAGCGTCGATTTTGAGCGACCTTGTGGACAAGAGACTGATACTTCTTTCGCATATTCCTTCCTCCTCACACATTATCCTTACTCCGATACACCAGACACTCAGGAGACTTCAACATTCGGTCTCAAGGACACGGGATTTTCCTGCTGGAAAATCCCTCTATGCTCGCGCCAGTCGCGCTCGCAGGGTCCTTTCGACCGAATATTGAAGTCTCCTAAGATAGAGTCACTGTCCTGGAATATGGAGAAACACAGAATATGACTTGTGGAAACCTCCAGAGCGGGATCAGTAGTCTGAAGTGTATTCCTTCAGCCGGGAACTCTGCCTGAGAAACGTTTCCACAAGTCATATTCTGTGTTTCTCCTGAGTTCTGAGATGTATTCGTCAGGACATGTGTGAGGAGTCAGGAGATACCCAGCTTACAAACAAATCAGGCTGGCCAACGAATCCCCTTCTCGCAATTTCATGACTCGGACACCCTGAGTTGCTCGTGATAGTGAAGGAATTTCCGCAAGATCCACGCGAATCACCTGTGACTTCTTCGACATGGCTACGATTTCGGTATCATCATCAGTGACTACACGAGCCGCCATGAGCACGCCGGTCTTGGGTGTGACATTCATGGTGAGGATACCGGAACCACCGCGGCCCTGGACTTTGTATTCGTCGAGAGCGGTCTTTTTGCCATAACCATTGGCACCCATCACAAAGAGACAAGGATTCTTGGCGGCCTTCGAGACCACATCGGCGGAGATAACCGCGTCAGCGGCGAGACCTTTTTTCTTGTCTGCTTCAGCCAGCCGAATCACTCTTACCCCGGCGGCGCTGCGGCCCATCTCGCGCACATCGCCTTCTTGGAAGCGGATAGACTGCCCTTCGCGAGTAGCGATGACAATATTGTCTCCTTTTTCCACAAACGACACAGAGATCAGTTCATCGCCCGGATCCAGTGTGATAGCGATCAGTCCGGAGCGCCGGACATCCTTGAAATGTCCGGCGGCGGTCTTCTTGCCAGTGCCGCCCTTGGTAACCATCATGAGCGAAAGACCCTCGGCCTCCTTTTTGTTCTTGGGCATCGGCAAGATTGATGTCACCCTTTCCCCGTCAGAGAGAGACAAGAAGTTCATGATCGATTTGCCACGGGTAGCACGCTTACCTTCCGGGATTTCAAACATCTTGATCTGATAGGCTTTGCCTTTGTCCGTGAAGAACAAAAGGTCGTTGTGGGTACTCGCGAAGACCAAATGCGAAATGAAATCTTCTTCCTTGGTATCGAGGTCCACTACGCCGACACCGCCGCGCTTCTGTTTGCGATATTCAGACGGATCCGTGCGCTTGATTTAGCCGCCTTTGTTTAGAAC
>JAKAGP010000014.1 GCA_021825785.1 Nitrospirota bacterium | reverse complement strand
CCGGGTCCCTGGTGGTCTTTGCCCTGGGGCTCAGTCACATGGACCCGGTTCGGCATGGCCTGTATTATGAGACTTTTTTACGGCCGGGGGTCTGGATGGACCTCTACCTGCCTATTGAGGTACCCATGGGCGAGCGATCCCGGCTCATTTGGCGGCTATCGAAACAGGTAGGTCCGGGCCACGTCGCAAGGGTTGGCACCTACAAACGGCAGGCAGATTGGAACGCCCTGGAAGTAGCCGGGAAAACACTGGGAATAGATCTTTCGATCCTGGATTCTCTTGGGGAGATGCGCGAGCACCCATGGGTGCGTCATGGCATCTACTTGAAGATGTACCTCAACGAAAGGACTGTGCCCCTGGATGCCCCAACCGAGATTCTTTTTCGCGCGGGGGCTGCCATCGAGCGACTCCCGGGCCCCTATCGAATCAGTGACAAATTCATTCTGATATCCAAGGTCCCCCTTGTAAGTTTCGTGCCGCTGGCACGTCAGGGCGAGGAGACGGTGACGCAGTTCGACCTGAACTCTCTCGTTTGGGCGGGATGCCCAGAGTTCACTATCATTGAGAACGAGGGCTTGAGCATACTGGCGGAAACCCTGCGAATAGTCCATCAGGAGCAGGGAACTGCGCCTACCATGGTAGAAATGGACAGGCACGAGGAAGGGGTCTTTGCCATGATCGCCTCGGGGGACACGGCGGGAATACCCGGCCTCGCTGAAAAGCATGTGCAGGACCTTTTGGCGCGAGCGCGACCGGAAAACCTCCTGGAGCTTGCCGCCCTCCATTGCCTGGACCGTCCAGGACCGATTGAAGAAGGAATGACGGAAGCCTTTATTCGAAAACAACCTATTCATGGACCTTTTTGTGAACCCTCAGTGGACAACATCCTCGCCCCCACCCGTGGAGTCCTTGTTTTCCAGGAACAGGTAATGGACATTTGCATGGCTTCCGCAGGGATGACCTCGGTAGAGGCCAACATGGTCCGGAAAGCCATTGGCACGAGAAATGCCGAGAAGTATCAGCGCGCCAATGACGCATGGATGACCGAAACGGTTAAGCGGGGAATGGCCCCTGAAACGGCTGTGGGCGTATTCAATCTTTTTGATGCTCAAGTGGCAAGTACTGCCTTCAAGGCATACTACCTGTCGAGAGCCGTTCTGACCTACCGCCTGGCTTGGCTGAAGCTCCATTTCCCAAGGGAATGGAACCGAGCAAACTCATCAATAAAGGCCCAACCGGATAGACGTGAGGGCGATAGGACGCAAGAATAGAAACGTAGATAGGGAGCAGGAGAGGACATCAACATGACCTTCGAAGAGCATTGTGCGGAGTCGGAAAAGCTATTCGGTGGGCGGTTCGAGGAAGTGCACCGTTGGCTGGACGCCTTCATGGGTACTCCCAAATATGGCATGCGTCACCGCCGGGTGCGCCACCACGAGGCCGGCATTCGGGAAGTGGCGAACCTTTTCGGGGCGCCGGCCGCCAAGGTGGCCCGCCGGCACATCCAATCCGATCTCCGCCAGGAGGGCTGGACCGAAAGTGACCCCTTCCCTTTGGATGAGGCGCATTATATAAATATCGGGTTCTTTTAGGGACTGTTATCCGACGGCCAAGATCACATCGACTGCATGGAAGAAGCCGCGAAGACTCTAAACCCAGGAGTTGAACTATGAACAGTCCGTTTGCCGCTTTGGCCCACAGACTGGCGGAAGAGGCATCCCAGGAAGGCGGAATCGATGCCGCCGGCATTCCCGACTTGGTGGCCCGGTTACTGCCTCCTGGAGACGAGTGCAACTGCTACCCGGAAGGAGAGGCCAAGGGGCCGTGCCGCGAGTTGCTCGTGGCCGTGTCCTTGAATGGCTTGCTCCGGGGTCGCAAACGTGGGCATCTGCCTTTTTCGGAGCTCTTTCCCACGATTGTCCGGCATATACAAGGCAGATGCCCTGGACGGACCAAGCAGATGGTGATCGTGACCGACTCCTGGTGGGTGAGCGACTATGAGAAATGGGCTGACAACCTGCTGGCCATCAAGCAAAGCGGCGTGCAGATTGAGATTCACCTCATCGGTAAAGGCGGGCTCATGGGGGAGTTAAGGCTATAGCTGAGCCGCATTCACAGGATTTCGGGAATATCGTCCGCAGCCGTCGCTGATGAAAGCCTTTAACTCAGGAAGAGAAAAAGAGGAGCGAACCATGGGCAAGTTGCCGCTATCCCCGAGCCCGGAGGACTTCTGGACTCTCTACTCCGCCCGGCTGCTTGCCGAAGGCCAGGTGACTGGCTGTCACCAGAGGTACAAGCATCACCCTGACTGGACTCCCGTTGCCATGAAGATCGCCAAGGATGTCTGCGAAAAGCCCAAGTCAAAAGGCGGCTTCGGCCTCAAGGTGCAGGCCGAGTATATGAACATCGACCTCATCGCCTATGAACGGGACGGCAGTAATAACTGGTGCATGAAGGTGGCCTTTGAGCATGAGAACATGGACAACTGGGACGACGAACTCTGCAAACTGTGCCACGTGGTGTGCGACCTGCGCGTCATCGCGACCTACTTCAACTTCGACTCCCGAAGGAGATCCATTGATAAAATGCTTCAGAAGCGAATTGACAAGCTGAAGCAGGGGAAAGAACTGGAGGACCGGATGGCGAGGTTTCCCGGTGCGCGCTGGCTGTTCATAATCGGCCCAAGGTGCAGGTGCGAAAGCGAGCCGTACCGAGCTTTTACCACAGACGCGGACCATCGGATCATGGACATCACCCATACGGGATCCCGGTTGGTGCCGGCAGAGTGGGCCTGAAGTGATTTCCATTCCGGGCAACCACCTCCAGGAAAGAAACTGTACCGGAAACCCAAGGAAAGGTGGAGAATGACGAATCAGAAGATTGCGGAGCACATGAACGATGTCGGATAATAAAGCTTGAACTGGGGACCCTTCACAACCATGGCGGTCTGGTATATTTCAGAGACATGAAAGGAACCTCACATGATTTTATTTCATACCACGACAGAGGAAGCCGCACAAGCAATAATAACTTATGGATTTAAAGATGCAACAGGCACGTATGGAACGAGGCACGAATATACAGGGGTTTGGTTTTCAAATATACCTCTTGATGCGAACGAAGGACCACAAGGAGAGATAGTTTTGAAAATCACAACACCCCTAATGGAAGAAGAGCTTAATTATTACGAATGGAAACAAGAAGGGATAAGTTATAGGGAATGGCTAATTCCATCGGAGATAATCAACAAAAATATCAAAATAGAAATTTTCGAAAAAGAATAAGGTGGCAATGACATCAAGTTCAATGGGATGCCGCTTGGAGACAAAAGTAAGGGCATCATCCGGGCATCTCGAAAACATCCACGGCTCTTCCAGCCGGGGAGATGAAGACCACCTTTTTCCCGGCTAGTACCTTTTCGAGGATGGAACCGCCGGCCCGGGAAAGAACTCCGGATGCCGCCACCACGTCATTTGCCCGTGAAGAGGCCACCATTCTAACCGGCACTCCTGGGCACTGGCTTAAAAAATGTTCCGTGACAGGATCGTCCTGGACATCCTTGTGGACCATGATTTCTTCGGGTTTCCATACGCTCATCTTGATACCTCCTTTGGGGTGGTATTCTATATGCTGTGGAGAATAAATTCCAATTAAATCAGTTGATAGCATTGCTTTTGGCTTCATGGCGCCTCATCCGTCCTCACTCGTCCTCTCCAAATAGCTCATACAACCGATAATCCGTTAATGCGGCGTCCGCAAACAGGCCCTTAATGGCCCTTTCCGTCAGGAAAAAACGAAGATTCTTCGCTTTTTCGTGGCCTATCGGAACCTTTCCAACAAAAGCTTCTCTACCGGCATCGTCAGGTTCCAATCGGCATGGTTGATCCATAATCAGTTCAAAAATAGCTTAATTGCTTTTTCGTGGGTTGCAGGTTAGAACCCTTACAAAAGCTCTAACGCTCTGTTTCGTCAATTAGTACAATGATTTGTATACGTTATCTTGCTTTGTTAGAAAGTTAGGGGGGTTAGAGCCAAGAGAATACATATCGAATATTTTAATAATTTTATAATCATCATCCAATGATAATTACCATATACTTTTATACAATAACCTATAACCTATTATGTATTGTGTTGGTAATCACTTGGAAATATTGAAAAATAATAGGTTAAAACGAGGTTAGAGTTTTTCGGAACTTCTAACCTCGCCAGATAGAGAAAACAAAATCAGTCACCTTCTGTCGAGTCTCCTATTATTTTATCAATTATTGATTTTCTGATACAGTAGCAAGTGGTTGGTACATCTTGAATCCTGACATTCTTTCCTCTTCCAGACCTGTCTGTGGAAAGCCAATCTCTATCCTTAAAGGTTTTCAGAATGGATTCGACATCAAAGCCTTCATCCTTGAGAATCCTTTTTGCCTTACCCGTATCGAAAGCAATGAACTCCCAGTTTTCCCGTTTCCAGGAACCGGCCCAACCACCATTTGGGGGTCTTGGATCACCATCGAACTCCTGGTGCCTGCCCCAGAAGGATGACTGATTTGTAGCGGCCCAGGAATAGAGGACCCTCAGGGCTACGGTTGCACGGTCGGAATCATCGGCAACGGCAAGGGCGGAGGCCCAGATCGGATTGACTATGGCCTCGGGGTCAATGTCCGTCCGAATGCCGGGCAATGCTTCTTGGGCTATAGGGATAACCGTGGCCAGGACCGCAATGAATTCCGAAACTCTCGCCGCAATGGAATTATTTCCCGCGAGCTTGGCGTATTTTTCGATGTTGGCCTGGTAGGCGCTTTTCCATTCGGGCCAGAACTGCCTGTTTTTAAGAATATATTCTATCCATAACCGTCCCGCATGACCGTGGTTCTGTTTGATGAGTCGGTTGATATTGGACACAAAAAGCCCGGTTTCTTCATCTGTTTTGCCAAAGGGAGAGCCCCAGAGGGTTACTGCCCGGCCACGTGATCCCCCGTCATGGGTGAAGTCCACGGCGGACTGCTCCCCATTGGTCAAAAGAATGGTGCGCCATGAACCACGCTGCTGGAGGCCATGGAGAGAGCCGCGGCTTCTATCCTGGCCACTGCTCATATTGTAGAGGGTCTGAACCACCGAAGAAGCGGCAATATCCCTGTTCTTCCCCGCCCCGGCCAGCTTTGTGTCATCAAGGAAAAATGGCAACCCGTTCAGCATGGATGCGATCCGGCCGATGCTCACCGTGGTGCTGTTCCAGGTATGTAATCCGGTCTCTGATGAGTTCTCATCTGGATTACCCCAGACGGACACTCCAACCCGCAAGGCAGTCGTCTTGCCCGTAGATGTGGAATAGGACCAATCTACGGTGAAATTTGGAGCATCAATGATGCTGAGAAGCGGGGCCGCTATTGAGAAATACATCGCGGAAACTACCCTCGGGTAGACGTGGAGTTGGTTCATGCAATCCAACCATACCGAGTAGGAACCCTTGACCGAATAGCCTTTGGCCACTTGGTCATTCCCATTGTCCTGCCCGCGGAAAACAATGCGCTCTGTTGGCCAGGCCTCTGAGGAAAAGTCCAACGGGCCTTCCACGGCAATCTCCCCGGATGCCGAGAAATAGGTATTGCCGAGCAAGAACCCCTTGAGGTTCTTCTGCCATCCAAGATGCTTGCTAATACGCCCTTTGGGGAGGTATTTGATATTTGCGGCTTCGAAATCGGCCAGGTACTCCACCATGGGCTTTGCATTCAGCGAATTCGAAGGAAACCCTTGTGCGGCCAACTTGGTAATGTCGGCGGTTCTCGAAATCTTTTCCCTTTCTACGAGCTTGGACACCCAGGCATTATCACGATACCAGACAAGAGAAACGATTTCATCGCCGGTTTCCATGTCGATCATCCGTCCGGAGATGAGTACAGGAACAGGGGCCACTTCGGTTTCTTCCTCGCATCCTTCCCCTTCGTGGTTCCTCTTGACGGAAACCTTTACAAGCCCTCCTTTCATGCTCAGCTCCCAGTTGGGTGGAATTATGAGCTTGCCGGAAACCGGGGCCTCGGGAAGGGCCTTTTTAACCCTGCGGTCTGCGTACTCGGTTGCGGGGTCATGGTAGATGGGCGCCTCACGGTCTTGAACCGGGGCAGGTGGTTGAGTCTTGAGATTCAATTGGGGAATTTCCTTTCTACGGGCTCCCTTCAGGACAAGGACAATGGGTGCCTTCACGCCGCAGTCTTTGCCGCAGTCAAAACCAAGCCCCTTTATGTACTCGCATGTATGAGGGGAGGCATTCATGGCCTGGAGGATCTTGGCGTCTGTTTCTTGCCGGGAGTATTTCGGGTATTGACGGGAGAACTCATGGCAAAGGTCGGTGGCGCCTTGGCCAATACGACTAACATTTGTGAGCATCGCGTACCAGAGGGGCTCGGTGATTTCAGACTGGTTTTGGTAGGCGTGCAGGAGGAAATCACATTTGAAGACCTTTTCCAAACGATCATCGCCATTCGTTACTGAATTCTCAGGGTTATGTGGTTTGGTCGAAGCCTGTTTTTTGGGTTTCAAGTTCCATTCTGAGATCAACCGGTCAAGTTCGGCTTCGGAAACTCGCTTGAGATCTTTCAAGACCGCAAGTTGATCCGCAAAAGGTTCCGAAAAGCCCGTCTTCGGGTCCAAGAACAGGGTGTTTCCTTGTTCCATGGCTTTCCCCTGGAAAGGAAGAGCGATGAGGCTGCCGACCCCATCCTTGCCGGGAATGCGGTCTTGGCTGGGATACATGCTGCAAAAGCTTGATTTTTCGACTTCCTCACCTTTTAGTCTGGCTTCCTCCAGCAGCGCGTCCATTACCATACGGGCCTTCCAAGCCGGGATACCAGAATCGAAGAACAGATAGGAATGAAAACCCTTTCCGGACTTGGATCTAAAGAGATACATGGGTAGGTCTTGATATTCGCAAGCCTCGTATAAAGCTTTGACATCCTTGAGGGGATCTTTAGTGCTGTCATGATTGTCGAAATCGGCAGCAATGAAATTGCATGTCTCGTCCAGCAACAAGGGGTAGACACCAAGAAAATGATCACCATTGAAATGCTTTTTGATTAGGTCATCTGAAATATAAGCATGTTTTTCCCATGGACAGTTTTCGCATGGCTTTTTTACTTTAGGCTTGATGCGGCAGACTCCAGCTTCAAATTTATTTTGACAAATAATACTCCAGCCGTCTTCATATTTCTCTGGAACAACATCCTGCCTTCCTCGAAAAGTTCTTTTAAACAAGCCTAAAAATTCGTCTGTGTTGATTGCTTGATGTTTCATGGTCAAAGTCCTCCTTAAAAAATATTTGTTTGAACTTCGAAAGTTTGTCCTCTGTTGGTTTGGTCATTTCAACGAAGCAAAAAAGGCCCACCACAAGAAGAGTGAGCCCTTTTGCCTTTACCTCCGTATTGCTATTGCATCAGCCTTCTTGCCACTCGCTCTTGATGAATTCGCAAATGCATTCCAACTCCTTAAGAACCCTGTCCTTTGGGATACCCGCTCGAATTTGGACATTGACCCAGGTTTCCCCCGTTGGCGGATCAACAATGTAGGAGAGCGTTGAATTTATTGCACAATTGCTGTCTGGGATGCCTTTGGAAAGGGAGACCAGGTTGAGGGCCGTAACCTGCATGGCGTTGTGCTTCCTGACCCCTTCCTCGCTGTCGAAGTAGGAGCTTTGGCAGCAGGTGACCATTGCGCTGCCTCCCCGGGCAGAAAACTTGTCCGCGGGGCGCTCGATACGCATGAACTCCTTAATGTTCCGGTATTCGTTCTTCATTGGGGGATCCCTGGCCAGCTTGGGCTTGCTCGACAAAAAGCTCGGACTCGGGCACGCCGAAGTACGTGGCGATCTTCCGGCGCAGCTCTGGTGATGCAGTTGTCCAGCCGTTAACGATTCTGTTGAAGCGGAAGTAATCGGTCTTCAAATCCTTAGCAGCCTGGCTTTGTGAAATCCCACGCTCGAACAGGAGCTTTTTCACTGGGGAAAGAACAAAACGGCGTGTTTGCACAGACGGCCTCCTTTCTCATCATAAAATTAATTGTTTATAGTTTGTCCGAGGATAGGAATGGTCGGTTCAACACGGGCGTGCTGGGGAGTGCAATAAGGAGCTTGGAGGGCGGGGAGGAACAATGGGCCGTACCTCCCCTTTGGACGGGTTACAGGGCCTATCCTTTGGCCATAGGCGAGATCATATCGGTAGAGAGCCTTCCATACGGAAGGGCGGTGTTCCTTCCCTTTTGATCAATGAATACACGGAGCAGGCAGCGCCCACCCTCCAGGCGGTAGTCAATGGGCGTATCTTTGGGAAGGCCCATGAAGGAAATCAGCTTGTCGATTTCCTTGAGGCCCTTTTTCGTATGATAATACAAGGGACTCGTGAAGACCTTGTCCTTGTGATCGCCGTTCAGGACCTCCCAAGAGCACAGCAGGAAATTGCGCTCCTCGTGCCTTGTGGGGTGGTAAGACTTGTCTTCGACCTTCTTGAGCTCGACCGCGTAAATTCCAGCGGGAACCACACTTTTCGGTTTCATCGGATGCCTCCTTTGGAAAGGAATGGGGCCGGACCATGATGGCCCGACCCCTTTGGGAAAAACGAAGATTCTGCGTTTTTGGGGGATTCCGCCTACTCGAACGTGAAGCCAAGCTCCTGCTGCTTTGCGGTGGCCCGTGCCCCAAGCTCCAGGAAGTAGCGGATGTTGACGACCTGGCGGTTCACCGTGACCTTGGATTTCTTGCCGACCAGGTCCTCGATGGAGAAGCCGAACTCCCGGTGCAGATACTCCTGGAACTCCACCCTGAAGGGATGATCCAGATGATGCTGTCCCTTCATTTTCGGAGAGGGTGTTTCCGTCAGGAACACCTTGTCCGTCTTGTTGAAACCGCTGCGGGCGGGATTCCAGAACAGAGCATAGTCTCTCGCCCCTGCCTGGGTCCACGAGCTCGAGTCGCAGGAGTAGACCGGGAGGTACGCCAGCTTCATGTAGTCCGTGCAGCCCAGGAAGTGGACCTTGATCCCGTGTTTGCGGAACCGCTCCATGATGAAGTGCATCTCGTCCAGGGAAGCGTAAGCGAGCTCGCCCGAACCGATGGCGAGCATCTTGTGGCCCCGGTCGATGTAGTACTGAATCTCGTCCCCGTAGCAGTCGTGGATGACCGGTACGGGTTTGAAGCCCTCCTCCTCCAAGCGGAGCTGGTGGGCCAGGTTGGTGTCGAATCCGTCCTTGGAGAAGTCCTCGTCGAAGTTGAAGTAAAAATCCAACTTGTCCGCAGCGACTCTGAGAAACGGGATGTAGCCAGTGATGGTGATCCAGTCCGCATACTTCTGGCGGTTCTGATTCAAGGACCATGTTCCTGAGTCCCCAATTAACCTGTCAACCGAGCCCCTGTCTTTTCCAAGAAGGCTCATCTCCTCAGGGTCCCGCCTTCCGTAGGAGACAAGAGCGTTGATTCTGGCGCCGGGAAACATTTCCAGATAGGCCTCGCGGGCCTTGCGCCTCAACACGGCAAGGTAAAGTACCATTTCGACCTCCATGAGAAGGGGCCTCCCATCCGAAGACAGGAGGCCCCGCAGACGGTTAACGGCTACCGAGGATCTTGGCCTCGAGGTTCTCGATCTTGAGCTTGAGCGTCCTCACGACCTGGGCGGGAATCTCGGACAGGTACTCGTCCTCGTCCAAAGCGGTGTCCAGCGCCAACATGAAGCGATTGGTGTTCTTGATGAAATTATCGGCCTTCGTGGCGGGATCCTGAGTCGGCTCCACCTTGCCGCCGTTCTCGAAGATCTCCTCCATGCACCGGTTCAGGTCCCCATTGGACTTCTTGACCAGCTTGAGGGCCTTGATGTGTTTGCCAACCAGCTCGATCCCGTCACGGACCAGAGCCTCGACCCTCTCTTTGGCGATGCCCTCGAGACCATTCTCGAGAAGCTTCTGCTGGGCAAGAGCGATGTCGATCTCCTGCTTAAAGGCCACGAGGTCCACCTCCTCCGAGGGGTCGAAGACGATGCCACTCTCCTGTATGAACCGCCTCACCGGGTCCTCGTCACGGTAGTCCTTGACGATCCGCTGAATCTCATAGAGGCGATCGATCCCCAGGATGGCGTACCGGATGGAATTGCGGACCTTAGCCACCGACATGTAAGTCTGGGCAGACCGCAACTGCTCGGGGATGTAGTTGGCCTTGAACCATTCGATCCAAACCCCCTTTTTCTTTTTCACCGCGGCCTTCTGCAGGAGGAGCATCATTCCCGCCCGGATCAGGTACTTCGCCTTGTTCCCCTTGGACCATGAATCCGTCCTGTTGATGCCCTGGATGTACTTCGTTGTGAGCTTGGGCCCCTCTGTAAGGACCTGGACGACATCCTCGTCGGAAAGCCCCTCCACGTCCCGATACTGCTCGTTGAAAGCCTTGACTTTGGCCTCCAGCGCCGTGTCGCCGAGGTACTCGCCCTGGTCGTCCGAGACCCGCAGATAGACCTCCAGACCCTCCTGCGGGCCGCGAAGGACTTTCAGGTCGAGCTGCTCAGGGTTCTGCGGTGCCACGGTCACGTTCTCCGGGAGGTTAAAAGGCACCCCCTGAGTGTCACCGGCCCCATCTCCGGACGGAACGGTTTCCCCGGATTCGGAGTCGGCCTTCTCGGCGTTCCGGGGTTCCTCGGTCACGTTCTCCATGAGGTCGAGCGGCACCTCCGGGGCATCACCAGCCCCGTCTTCGGGCGGAACCGTCTCCACGACCTCGGAAACGGGCTGATCGGTGGTTTTCGGTTCGTGCTCCTCCAGGCTGATACCCTGAGATAAGGTTTCGTCCTGGGTTTCCTCTGCCTGAATGCCGGCCTCGGACTCGGGAACGATGTCCTGGCCCTCGACCTTCTCGATATCATTGCTCATTTTGAGCTTCTCCTTCAGTGTGGTACTGGGATCGTCCCCAAAGGGACGCACTGCCTCCAAGTCATCCGACTTAAGGGAGAGCTCAGGTAGGGTGCAGAGACCACCAGAGTCTGTGCATAGGCGCTCCTTTCCCACGGGTTGGTTAGGCCCGCGCCTGCCTGTAGAAACAAAAAAAGGCGTCTCCCGCCTTGATGGCGAGTGCGCCCAATAAAAAAGGGACCCAAGAAGGTCCCCTCGGCATCTACTTCTGGCTTTTCAGCGCCACATCAGTGAATACGGGCATTGGCCTCAACGAGGCCCCAAGGAGCTGGGACCGGGGGACGATGAACGTTCAGCTCCAGTTCCAGGTCGGCTATCCGCTTTTCCAGATGGACGATGCGGTTTTCCCTCGCCCTCAATTCGGCTCCCAGCTGCCGGACGCGGGCAATCAGGGCGGATGCTTCCACCATGGCAATGTATTCCTCAGTCTGATCAGCAGCATCGGTGCCGCGCGGAACAGGGATGTGAGCTTTACCTTTTTTACCGATGTTCGCGGTATCAATGGTGCGGCCGTCGCTACCAGTCCTCACGGTTGGCGACTCGAAATCATTTCGAGTGGCTTCAAGGTCCCGGCGGACATCCCCCACGAACTGAGATGTGACGGCGAGACGTTTGGCGATTTCACCATTGGTCAGACTACGCCACTCCTCCTCCATCAATACCGTGGTCACGGCCTTTCGCTTATCGGCACGGGTTCGGCGTAGGCCATGGTTGATGTTGGATGTTGCGGCGAAAAGCTTGGCCTCGCGGATGCCGCCTTCATGGATGATGGCCCCAATAACCGATCTGCCTGCCTTGACGGCGGCGCAGAACCTGTGGAACCCGTCAGCGAGTATGTACCGCACGCCATCTTGGAAGACATCGATGGGAGGGAAGGCTTTTCCTTCGGCCATGTGCCAGGCGTATTCCTCGACGACCTCTTTATTAAGATTCTTCCGGCACTGGACCTGGTCGTCGGCCGAGACCTTTGCGAGCTCAAGGACCGTGGGTTCGGGCTTCTGCTCTTGGATCATTATCCCTCCTTTCCGGGCAGTTGAACGCCCGGTGCATGGG